>JAJSZT010000016.1 GCA_030272815.1 Deltaproteobacteria bacterium | reverse complement strand
ATGCCAATGAGTTCTTCCAAAGGAACCTGGATGTCCTGCTCAAAATCATATTGGGCGACTGCTTCGTTTAATACTGCTTTTGCGATAGCCTTTTTCTGTTTTTTGGAAAGCCGTTTCCAGTTTGGATATTCTTTTTTGAGTTGTTTTTTGATAATTCGCCTGATATTCTTGTGGTGCATGAAAAGCCTCCGTTCTGGTATGGAAAATCTTTTTGGTGAAGGATTATTTTCACACTATTATAGAGGCTTTTTATGTTTTAAGCAATTGTTTTCATAAAATAAACTATTAATCTTTTCAACACCCTTATAAAGCCAATGATTCATTCTATCTTAGCTGCCATAGGCAATACGCCGCTAGTAGAAATAAGGAAATTAAACCCGAATCCAAAGGTCAAGATACTCGCAAAACTGGAATATTTTAACCCGGGAGGTTCAATAAAAGACAGAACCGCTCTTTATATGATTGAGAAAGCGGAAAAATCCGGTTTGCTTACACACAACAAGACGGTTATCGAGGCTACAAGCGGTAATACGGGAATCGGACTTGCCTTGGTATGTGCTGTAAAAGGGTATAAACTGCTGTTAACAATGTCTGAGTCTGTAAGCTCTGAAAGGCAAAAGATCTTGAAGGCCCGTGGCGCTGAAATTTTACTAACCCCTGGTCATCTTGGAACAGATGGCGCCATTGAGGAGGTATATCATCTGGCGATAGAAAACCCGGATACATACTATATGACAGATCAGTTCAATAATGAAGCCAACTGCCTGGCGCACTACCATGGAACAGCCGAAGAAATCTGGGAACAAACCAAAGGCAATGTATCAATGGTTGTTGCAACCATGGGAACAACCGGTACTCTCATGGGCGTCTCAAAAAGGCTGAAAGAATACAACCCTGATATAAAAATAATTGGTGTAGAACCCTACCTCGGGCATAAAATCCAGGGCTTAAAGAATATGAAGGAGGCATACCGCCCAGAAATTTTTGAAAAAAACCGTCTTGATAAAATAGTCAATATTGAAGACGAAGAAGCCTTTGAAATGACAAGGAAACTTGCAAAAAAAGAAGGCCTGTTCGTCGGCATGAGCAGTGGCGCAGCTATGGTTATCGCCGGAAAAGAAGCTGAAACCATGACTGAAGGTACAATAGTTGTAATATTCCCGGACGGTGGTGAGCGGTACCTCAGCACACCACTTTTTGCAGTACAAGACAAAGTTGGCCTTCAATTCTTTAATACAATGAGCCGGACTAAAGAACCATTTGATCCGATTCAGCCAGGGAAGGTTTCCATATATTCATGCGGCCCTACAGCTCACGCCAGAATGGACATGGGAGAATGCCGGCGTTTTGTCTTTGCCGACCTTCTAAGCCGTTATCTTGATTTCAGAGGCTATTCTGTTACCCACATCATGAATATAACTGATATGGATGACAAAACCATAAATGGTTCTGAAAAAGCAGGCCTTTCTCTCTCTGAATTTACAGAAAAACACATTGATTATTTTAAAAAAGATCTGGCCGACCTTAACATTAAACCTGCCGCGGAATATCCAAAGACAAGCGAACATGTCGAAGATATGGTCTTGCTGGCTGAAAAACTCGTTAATAAAGGATTTGCATATGAAAAACTCCGTTCGCTGTATTTTGACATCTCCCGTTTTTCAGATTATGGAAAACTCTCAGGTATTGACTTAAACAAGATAAAAATCGGAGCAACAGTAGAGCTGGATGAATATGAAAAGGACAATCCACGAGATTTTACTCTTTTCAAAAGATCCAGGCTCTCAGAGCTCAAAAGGGGAATATATGTCAAGACAGACTGGGGCAATGTTCGCCCGTCATGGCATATACAGTGTGCTGCCATGTCCATGAAATATCTTGGCGAATTCTTTGATATCCATACCAGCAGCAGAGCGCTCGTATTTCCCCATCATGAAAATGAAATAGCCATAGCTCAATCTTTAACCGGCAAGCCCCTGGCCAAATACTGGATTCATTGTGATCAGGTTCTGATTAACGACAAGAACATGGGTAACAAAAAAAATAGGCTTACTCTTGAAAAACTCTATGGTCTCGGCTTTTCCGGAAGAGAAATAAGGTACTGGCTTTTTTCAAGCCATTACAGAAAACCCATTAATTTCTCAGTCGAACGGCTCGAATATGCCAAACATTCCTTAAAAAGACTTGATATCTGTATTAATTCTTTGATGAATTTAAAAGATGAGCTTTCTTATCCTGAACTTGACCAGCTTATTTATGATATTAAACATGGCGTTGTTACTGCCATGGACGATGATCTGAATATTTCAGCAGCACTGGCTTCGATTTTTAATATCATAAAACAAATAAACATATTGATCCTGAAAAAAATGCTCGGCAAAGATGATGCCTCCAAGATTATAGATGCATTTCGAAATATTGATTCAGTGCTGGGAATATTTAACTTTGGAGATGAATTTTCAAATCCTGAAATCCTGCGCCTGATTGAGGAAAGGAATAAGGCCAGAGCAGAAAAAAACTGGGATCTTGCTGATAAGATACGTAAACAGCTAATATCCCTTGGAGTTACAGTGAAAGACCAGAAAATTGACGAATAGGTTATGATATGAAACCAATATATTTTCCATTTACGTATATTTCCGAACCGTTTTTAGAGGCGCTTTCCGCCTTTTTCAAACAAATTGTTGTTTATCAGCCATCATCTCTTAACATACCTGAAAGTATGCAAAAACAGGCTAACAGCGATTTGCTTGAAATTCGTATTCCAGTTAAGGGAGATGAGAATAAAATTGATGATATTGTAAAAGACTACAAAAGCTGGGCAAACATTCATCAGGGAAGCAAAATGGCTTTTTTTAAGACAAAGCCGGATATGATTCCCTTTTTTGGCGAGTCTTCCACATCACAAATCAAAGCAGATATAAAAAAGAAGGAGCCGAAACAACAGAACGAAAAAAAGCAGGACTTTCTTTTAAATGCAAGAATTTTTCTTCATATTGCCCAAGAATTCGACTTGCAAAACTGTGAAATAAACAAAGATCTTCTATTATTGGAAGAAAAAACATTGAATCTCATTGATAATCTCAAAGGAGAGGATGAATTATCATTTAAAGGAAAGGACAGAGAAAAGGCATTAAAAATAGATTATCAAAGCGAGTATATGACACCTGATCGAATTATTGCATGGACACATTTGCTGCAATACGATCGAGATATGTCAAACCTGTTTATAACAAACAGCCGCTCAACTATTGAACATCTGGTAGAAAAAACCCCTGAGGCAAAAATTGTACTTAGTATTGATTCAATACCACTGACTAACAGCAGGGATAAAAAGACAGAAAAATGGCAGGAAAGTTTAATCAAGCAGCTTGAATTACTTATGGAAAATTCCCTGCCTGCATCAGAAGACATCAAAATTAAATCTCCTTTTGATAAAGACGACGGCAAAAAAGTTTCATTAACATTATATCTTGTCCCGGGTGAATCTTCTTATAAATTTTTTACCCGCAGCGCCTGGCATAAAACGCCTGTTAAAGAAATAAACAAGGAAGCCGGATTTAACAATACTCTGATAGGATTTGTTGAATTATAGTCAGTTGGATGCTATTCTCAAATCGAAGATTTTTAGCAGTTAGCTTTTAGCAATTAGCCTTTAGCTTAAAAAATCAAATAGATAACACATTCAGCTAACAGCTAATGGCTAATAGCTTTTTCACAAATCTTCACATCGGTAAATAAGCTGAAACTATTGCCAGCATTAAAAAAAATACTTTTCGGACAGGCATTAATTATTACCTCAGAAAAATTTATCAGAATACTTGACTATCATTATTAATTGGTATAAGAAATTTTTTTGATGTATAAAAAACAAGGTTGATTTTATAACCGTTAATTAATTTCTTAAGAAAGGAGACTTTTTCAAATGGCTTTTAAACCTACTGTCGACCTGGATAAATGTGAAGGTTGCGAAGAATGTGTAGAAAATTGCCCTTCTGATGTTTTGGAGATGCAGGATGGCAAAGCATTCGTAGCTAATGAGGATGAATGTCTTGGCTGCGAAACATGTATAGAAGTTTGCGAACAAGGTGCTATCACTGTTGAAGAAATTTAATTAATCTGCAATCTTCTTTTCCATTTTTCTATTAGCTGATAAGGTGGGCTGCAAGCCCACCTTATAATTTTTTGAAAAACAATCAAAACTATTTCTTTGCACCTTACGGAAGCATAAATCTCCGCCAAAAGCATCTGCCAAAAACATCCGCCAAAAACATCCGATTGACTATCCCCTTTCTTTTTACTGCAATATGCAATTAATTTATATCTTTGTTCCCTTTTTTAGATAATGCCTGATAATAATTCTATAATAAAATATCCTGACATGGCTCTTGTAAAACAAAAGCTTTATAAATCAGGAAGTAAGGATTTATCTGCTAAAATATTATCGGCTCTATCCTCATTACCTGTTGACAATAGTATAAAGTCTGAAGAAACCGTAGCTGTGGCAGTTGGGAGCAGAAACATCAGTAAAATTGATAAAGTCCTTTACTATTGTTTGAACTTTCTAAAAACAAAGGGACTCAGGCCTTTCATCATACCAGCCATGGGAAGTCACGGTGGTGCCGCAAGTGACGGTCAGAGGTATGTCCTTGCAAAACTTGGGATCACGGAATCTGCGATGGGAGTTCCTGTTGTTTCGGATATGGATGTTGAATGTATAAGCGAGGTTCCAAAAGGTCCGAAAATATATATTTCAAAAGCAGCTTTAAAGGCAGATCATATAGTAATTATTAATAGAATAAAGAACCATACCAAGTTCAGAGCTGATATAGAAAGCGGCCTGTGCAAGATGCTGTCAATAGGTCTCGGCAAAGCAAAAGGTGCGGCTGAATTTCATCAATGCGCTATAAAGAATAGCTTCAAAATTATTAAAGATGCTGCAAAAATTATAATTAACAAGTGTAATATTCTTTTCGGAATAGCCCTTCTGGAAGATGGATTTGGGGATTTAGCCCATGCAGAAGCAATTTTACCGTCATCAATTATAAAACGCGAAAAAATACTTCTCAAAGATGCTGCCGCAATGATGGGACATATCCCATTTGACCTTCTCGATATATTAATCATAGATTATATTGGCAAAAATATCAGTGGAATCGGTATGGATTCTAATATTACAGGCAGACACAGGGATATACTGGGAGATTTTTATACTGCTCCCCATGTTAAACGTATATTTGTAAGGGAACTATCACCTGGTTCATATGGCAATGGACACGGAATCGGCCTTGCAGATTTTACCACAAAACGGCTGGTCGATGCACTGGATTTTAAAAAAACATATACAAATGCGATCACAGCGATTTCGCCCGAAAAAGCGGCAATACCGATACATTTTGACACAGACCGTGAATCGCTTGAAGCATGTGCAAAAACCATAGGTACAGACTCCATGGATGAAGCCCGTATTGTCAGAATAAAAGATACAGCGACCCTCGAACTTTTACAGGTTTCAAAAGCACTTTTGCCGGATATTTTATCAAATCCCAATCTAAAACAGATAACAGAATGGACTCGTTTTCAGTTTGACAATAATGGCAATCTACCTGAATTGTCTTCCTTATTGTCCCGGTAAAAGGTTATGAAAGAAGATCAAATTATCCATCATTTTATTTTCCAGGCAAAGTTTGGTTATTCTGCAATTTTTTATAAAAAAAGTCCGTTTTTACTAACAAGAATAGTTCTCCCTAAAACAAATAATAAAAAACTTCCTGCATTCACTGATAAAAACAAACAACAAGATTACAATCCGCATAAAAAAGCCATTGTTATATCAAAATCAATAATAGATTATTTTAATGGAATGCCTGTTCATATGCTCAGGCCTTCATGGGAATGGCTTGATACAGGCGGACTGACTGAGTTGCAAAAATCAGTATATTCCGCCACGGCAAAAATTCCATATGGAAAACTGAGTTCATACAAAGAAATCGCTGAAGTCATTAACAGGCCCAATGCCTATCGTTTCGCAGGCACCACACTTGCCAAAAACCCCTTTCCGATCCTTATACCATGTCACAGAGTGATCCGAAGCAATAATACAATCGGCCGGTTCGCCGGAGGAAAGAATCTGAAAATAAAAATGATAGAACTCGAAAGAAATACCGTTAAAAAATTTCATTTCAAACCACTATCGAGCAATCATCTTTAACCCGTTTCGTCAATTTGTTTGTGGAGTTCGCGCAGGTGCAGAATGTCACGGACAGCCTCATTGAAAGTGCGGATGCTTTGCCCATTGAACGCCGAGCCCATTTCCTGCTGATCTTTCCAGCAGTTCAATGGCGAATTGTTCGATTTCATTTTCAGTCATTCTTTCCATTTTTACCTGATATCCTTTTAATTTCTTTATCAAAATCGGAGATGTAGTTTTTATCCTGAACTTTACTGTGACCAAAAACCAGGTAATCAAATCAAAATTGTTCAGTTGATACTTTTCATTGGTTTTAATATTTTGCTTTAACCTGGTTAAACTGCCTTTGTCGCCTCTTTTTATTTTTGCCAATATATCCTTTGGTTTTTTGCCCATTACTTTTTTTCGGTTCCATCGGACTGCTTTTCTATTTCCACAGCCTGATCGTTGAGCCATCCCTGCACGGCATTTACCAACTCTTTAATTGCTTCTTCATCCCCCTTGTCAATGGCATCAGGAACGAACCTGTTTTTATCCTTATGCACTGTCAAGGCATCCAGTATCTCTTTTTGATTTAACAATACCGCCTTGCCCTGCATATTAATATATATCAAATCAAACAGTTGATAGTCATAATCCGGCTTTTATTTTGGTGCTGTGCCTATCTCTATCAGAGAGGTGTTGATCCGCTTGCTCGCCGACAATCAATGCACGATATCTCTATAACCATATGCGGAGTCGTAGATTACACCGTTCTTATCAATATAGAAAGATGTGTTGATGATACGCACATGTTGTTCCGGGGGATAAACTCTCTTTTCTTTCCTAATAGTCGTCTTGTCAGCATCTTTCTGCTTATAGGTGATTACAGTACCAGGTCGCACAAAAACTTCCTTTTCCTGGTATATCCAGATCTCTCCTCCTTTGCCATCCGATTCCTTTGCGTCAGGCGGGCCAAGCCGGCCTATAAGGTAAGCCTTGGTCATGCCGTGATAGCTTTCAAGGTTTATCTTTGTTGTCTGACAGGCGCAAAGACCTAATACAACGGCCGCCATGAACAATATTGTCTTTTTCATACTGTCTTTCCTCTTTCAAATAACCTTTTGATATGATTGACAAGTTGTTTTCGGTTACAGCGCCGCAGAGCAGCATAAGTTAGCTTTTTACGAAGCCGTCAGGGATTAACCAATAATTTTACAATAAACTTGCTACCTCCGCCATCAGGTTTTTCTATCGCGTATATATATGGTGTCAAAGCTTTGACACCGAGCCGTGAGACATAAAGCCCTCCGGGGCTCTATTTTTCATTTGTCAAAGAGCATTTTGTGACGACTTGGCGTTACCTGAAATATATCTTTAACCAATTTGCGGGTAATTACGAGCATAAGCTCATATCATCACGGTAATTAATTCTGACTTTTTACGAGGGCATCAATATTGAATTGCGGATAATATCTTCTTTTGATCTTGTCAGAATCAACTATAGCATCATATAATTTATAAGGATAATATCCGGAAGTTCGTTCTTTATCCTCTTTCTTTCTTCCTCATCTTCCTGGCCGGTATATTTAGCAAATGTTATTGGGAAATCCTTGCCGGTTGTATTTGTATAACTGTCTCTATATTCCTTTATCCCCTTAAACTGGGAATTAATCAAAGCGTTCATAGGATAAACAACAACTGCTTTGATGCTGGCGCCGGTTTTATTCTTTAAAAGATAATCAAAAATTGTGCCTAAAAATGTTAATGATTTTCCGGAGCCGGTACCTGAAGTAACAACAAAATCTAAACCTTTACATCCTTTTTTTATTGCTTCAACCTGATGTTTGAATAAATCGTAATTTTTAAAAATTTTAGCTATATCGGGATGCAGTATCCCTTTGCCACAAAGGGACTGAGCTGATTCGCCTTGTTCAAATGAGGGGTTAAACTGTATCAAAGGTTCTGGCCAGAACTTTCCCTGATTTATTTTTGTTTCAACTACTTCTTTAATTCTTTCATCTTTAATATTTATAAAGCTGCTGACAAAATGCTTGTAATCATCCATTATCTTTTGATGGATATTAAATATATCTATGGATTCCTGCATTTTGGTTGCTTCTTTATTTGTCTTTGTAGTTTATCAAGGTTATCGGGATCAGTTAAGCTGCGATAGATAGAATGGGCTCGGGTATATTTAGCCTAAAATACAGTAACTAGTCAAGAATATTCATTTTTATAGTGTTAATATACGCATCATTTATTCTTAAACACCAGCAAAGTTAATTTGTCGTAACTACTCAGGTTCAAAGTTCCACGGTTCAAGGTTAGAGAGCGATGAAGATTGAACGGTAGCGCACTACAGCTTCACGCCTTGCGGTTCCGGCAAACTCGATACTTGCAGGATTTAGCTTGCACGCTAAAATAATCTATGCTAATTTTAAATTATTATGAAACAATATATTATTGATGATCTAAGACCCGGAGAATACGAAAAGATTAAGACTTATCTGGATGAGAACGTTGGTTCTTCAAAGATAGATGGAATATACTGGATACAGCTTGATGAAAATATCCTGACTAATATTCAGGCTGAACATAAAGAATGCCAGCCATTTTATTTTGCACTAGATATAGAACCTAATGTCGTATCGTGTGAACTTCTTGTGAGATCCAGAAGTATAATAAGATGCAATTGTATAAGCTATGCTACTGAATCCCAGCGTAACTGGATTATTAAATTTGCTGATACAATATTCGAAAAACTAGATATAGCAACTTAGGTGACGGTTCACGGTTCACGGTTTACGGTTGCTCAAAACATAAAACTGTTAACTGTAAACCGACAACCGTGAACTATTACTATATATGATACGAACCCTGATCATTGCAATATTTGCTCTTCCTGCTACAGTCTTCTTCAGCAGCCTAACCATACTTGCATCTTTTATAAATAAAAATAGCGATCTGTCTTATAATATTACAAAAACATGGGCAAAATTTGTACTTGCCGTCAGTCGCATTAAAGTAACCGTCAATGGCCTTTACAATATACGACCTGACAGGTCTTATATATACATGTCTAACCACCAGAGCAACTTTGATATTCCCGTTGCTCTGGCTTATCTTCCTTTTAAGTTCAGATGGGTTGCAAAAGCAGAACTTTTCAAGATACCGATTTTCGGTTATGCGATGCACAGGATTGGACATATAAATATTGACCGATCAAATCGCAGAGCTGCTTTTAAAAGCTTAAAAAAGGCTGCAAAAAATATTCGGGAAGGAGTTTCGGTATTAATCTATCCTGAGGGTACACGCAGCAAAGACGGTAATATCAGACCATTTAAAAAAGGCGGGTTTGTTTTAGCAGTGGAATCCGGAGTTCCGATAGTTCCTGTAATAATACATGGAACATGGCCTATCATGCCAAAGGATAAAATCATTATAAGGCCAGGTAATGTTATTATAGAAATTAAAGAACCTGTTGAAACAAAAGATTATACTAGAAAAACTAAGGATGATCTTTTGGAAAATGTAAGAAATATCATTTGCGAATCTTTTGAGAAGGGGAAAAGAGGTAAATTGTGAAATTGAAAATAATCCCGTTGGGCGGTTTAGGAGAAATCGGCCTTAATATGATGGCCTTTGAATACGGGGAGACTATTTTTGTGGTTGATGCAGGCCTTATGTTTCCTGAAGATTACATGCTTGGTATTGACTATGTAATACCAGATTTTAATTACCTGAAAGAAAACAAGTCCAAAGTTTCAGGTATCGTTTTAACCCATGCTCATGAAGATCATATTGGAGCCCTGCCCTATCTGCTTAAAGAAATAAATGCTCCGGTCTTTGGAACTCGTTTCACGCTTGGAATAGTAAGGCACAAGCTTGAAGAACATGGTCTTCTTTCATCAACTTCTCTCAATGAAATTTCTCATAGAAAAAAACTTAAAATAGGAATTTTTGAGCTTGAGTTTATCCGTGTAAGCCACAGCGTTGTGGATGGCATAGGAATTGCCGTTAAAACACCTTATGGGCTTATTGTGCACACAGGGGATTTTAAAATCAGCCATACGCCGGTGGATGGCGTAATGACCGATCTGAATAAGTTTGCCAGGTGTGGAGATGATGGAGTTCTTGCGCTGCTGTCAGATTCCACAAATGTGGAAAAGGAAGGCTATACTATATCCGACAAGGAAATAGGTGAAGCACTGGCAAAGATAATAATTGAAAGCAAGGGACGTATAATTATAGCTCTTTTTGCTTCAAATGTCGCGAGAATACAGCAAATAGTTAATATTGCAAAATCAAAAGGCAGTAAAGTACTAATTAACGGCAGAAGTATAGAGGTTAGCACAAATATTGCAAAAGATCTTGGATACATCCATATCCCTAAAAAAATGGAAATTGATATTAAACAAATCGATGACTTTAAAGACGATGAAATAATAATAATAACAACCGGCAGCCAGGGTGAACCCATGTCGGCCCTGGCCCGTATGTCCAGAGGTATCCATAAACAAATAAAAATCAAGGAAGGCGATACTGTCATCTTCTCGTCAAAATTCATTCCCGGAAACGAAAAAGCTATTTCAAATATTATAAACAATCTTTACAGAAAAGGCGCGGACGTTATTTATGAAAAAATTTCGGCCATTCATGTATCAGGCCATGCTTTTCGGGAAGAATTAAAACTAATGATAAACCTTACTAAGCCTGAACATTTCATTCCGATACACGGTGAATACCGGCACCTGATTCTGCACACGCGGCTTGCCGAACAAGTTGGTGTCTCAAAAAACAAAATACTTCTTGCTGAAGACGGCCAGGTAATTGAATTTGATGAAAATGGAGGGAAAGTTCTTGACAAGATTATGACCGGCAGGGTGCTTATTGACGGGAAAGGAGTCGGTGATGTCGGGAAAAGTGTACTAAAAGAAAGACGTATGCTGTCAGAAGATGGTCTTGTTGTAGTTAACATGGTTTTTGACGAAGAGACAGGAATAATTGTGTATGGCCCGGAAATTGTTTCACGTGGTTTTGTATTTGAGACGGAAAAAGGACATCTTCTCGAAGACGCAAAGTGTATAGTACTTGAAATTTTAGAAGAAACAGGCCCTGATGTCCCTGGCAGGATTGATAAAATCAGATCTCAGATACAGCCGGCTCTAAGGAAGTATTTTTATTTTACAATAGGACGTCGTCCGATTATACTGCCTTTTATTATAGAGGTATAACCTAAATTGAGCGATTTTTTACTCGACTTGCACCAATCTCTTGCGCATCAAGGACTTGCGAAAAGTCTCGACATATCCATTGGTATGCCTACGCTTTTCGCAAATCTTGCTGCATCAAGATCTTAGCACATTTCTTCGCAAAAAATCGCTCAACTCAGGTATAAACAAAAAAATTATGCGCAAAGAAATTATCGGCATTTTCCTCTTTTTTCTATTAATTTTCACTTTGGGCAGTCTTTTGTCTTACAGCCCTGAAGACCCCTCAATTCATAATGCAAAAGCTGCAGGTAATGTTCACAACCTGTTCGGCATATTTGGAGCCCATGTTTCGGGTATTTTAATTGGGCTGTTTGGACTTGGGGCGTTCTGGATACCGATATTATTTCTTTTATCCAGCGTACATTTTTTTGGTGACTACCATGAAAAAGCTATTATTCTGATAATGGCTGGTGGAATTATTCTTATTATCTCTACCGGAAGCCTTCTTGCATTCCAGCAAAACCACTTCATAATTTTCGGAAGCAAATTTTCATCCGGCGGCATAATAGGCATGCCCATCAAATCACTCCTTATCAAATATACAAATCATACAGGCAGCGCTGTTATACTTATCCTTATGTGGCTTATTGGTTTTATCATGGCCACTGGTTTTTCTTTGATCATCTTTTTGAAACGATTCTGGAATCTGATTATAAATGCAGTAAAAAGCACAAAAAAATTAATCATAATATTGAAAGAACGAAGAGAAAAAGCCAAAAGCCGATCAAAAATAAAAAAAGAGTATAGCAAAAAAAAAGATCGCGAAATAAAGATAAAGGCAATAGAATCCAAGCCGATCAGGGAAGTGCCGGTTCCAAAGCAGGATGTTTTTGAGTTCATGAAAGCTGAAAAAGGGTTTCAACTTCCATCTGTTAATTTGCTTGAAAATCCTGAAATAAAACCCGCCTCTGCTGATGATGAAAATCTGAGAATGCAGTCGATACTGCTTGAAAAGAAACTTGAAGACTTCGGTGTACAAGGAAAAGTCGCTACTATTTTGCCGGGACCTGTTATTACAACCTTTGAATATGAACCTGCCCCTGGGATAAAGATTAGCAAAATAGTCGGACTTACTGACGATCTTGCTCTGGCTCTCCGTTCGATAAGCATCAGGATTGTAGCTCCGATCCCGGGGAAAGCGGCAATAGGTATTGAGCTGCCTAATGAGACAAGAGAAACTGTAAGACTAAAAGAAATTATTATTTCAACTAACTTTGAAAAATCAAAGTCAAAGCTTACAATCTGTCTTGGCAAAGATATAATAGGAAACCCGGTGGTAGCGGAACTGGATAAAATGCCGCATCTTTTAATTGCAGGCGCAACCGGCACAGGCAAAAGCGTAGCCCTGAATGCTATGATTTGCAGTTTTTTGTTCAAAGCAAATCCCGATGAAGTAAAGCTCATTATGATAGATCCAAAAAGGATAGAGCTTTCAAGCTATGATGGGATTCCACATCTTATTACTCCTGTGGTTACAGATGTAAAAAAAGCAACAAATGCCCTTTTCTGGGCTGTACATGAAATGGAACAAAGATATAAGTTGCTTTCAGAAAAGAAGGCACGAAATATAACACAGTATAATCAAAAAATAGATAAGGAAAAAGAAAAAACAAAAGAAGAAAATAGCCCTGAAAAACTACCGTATGTTGTTATAATTATTGATGAGCTGGCCGATCTGATGGTAGTTGCTTCCAGGGACGTTGAAGTCGCATTGACACGGCTTGCACAAATGGCAAGGGCTGCAGGTATACATCTGATACTTGCGACCCAAAGGCCCTCAGTGGATGTACTTACAGGAATAATAAAGGCTAATTTCCCGACACGTCTTTCCTTCCAGGTCTCTTCAAAGACAGATTCAAGGACAATAATTGATACAAATGGTGCAGAAAATCTTCTAGGAAACGGAGATATGCTTTTTTTGCCGCCAGGCACAGCTAAAATTCAGCGCATACATGGTGCATACATTTCAGAAGAAGAGATTTCCGGGATAACTGAGTTTTTGAAAAAACAGAAAACCCCGGAATATGATCATGCAGTAATAACTGAATCTGAAAAAGAAAAAGCCTCATCTGAAGATCTTGAATATGACGAAAAATATGATGAGGCTATAGCGCTTATTACTAAAACAGGCCAGGCCTCCATATCCATGATACAGCGCCATTTGCGTATAGGATATAACAGGGCCGCACGAATTATAGAAATAATGGAGAAAGAGGGGGTTGTCGGCCCTTCAGATGGTGTAAAACCAAGAGAAGTTCTTGTCCGCAGTTACGATAAAATGCCTTGAGCGATCGCCGATTTTGCCGAATCTGCTGCGTTGAAGCGCATTCGCAATAGCATACTATGGCTTCATGCTTTTCGCCTTGCATCTCCAGCAAACTCAACAATCGCTCAACTTAGGGCTCGGTAAAAAACAACTTGGTAGAATTTGCGCCCGAATTTGCCGTAGATTTAATCGATCTGATTGAGCAAAACCGCAGGAATAGCGAGCTATTTCGAGGACTTTTGCGAATGAAGATCGGTTAAAGATATGGTGAAGTCGGGATGCAAAAATGCCAAGTTATTTTTTACCGAGCCCTAAGGTTAAACCTAAATTGAGCGATTTTTTGTATAGGCATTTAGAATGTGCAAGAGAAAAGAAAATCCATTAGTAAGCGTAATAATCCCCACATATAATCGCGGCTGGACACTTAAAGACGCTATAGATTCTGTGCTGGCCCAGGATTTTACGGATTTTGAACTGATTGTTGTAGATGACGGGTCAACTGACAACACTCAAGATATTCTAAGTTCATACAAAAAAGATATTGTTGTCTTAAGGCAGGATAACAAAGGAGTAAGCTCTGCAAGAAACAAGGGCATTGTTTCGGCATCAGGGCAATTTATTGCTTTTTTAGATTCAGATGATCTTTGGCTTTCGCAAAAACTGTCAACGCAAGTTGATTTTTTCAATGCAAATCCTGATGCTCTGATTTGCCAGACAGAAGAGAAATGGATAAGAAACGGTATAAGGGTCAATCCTAAAAAACGGCACAAGAAATTATCCGGAGATATTTTTAACCCTTCACTTTATCTGTGTCTTGTCAGCCCTTCTGCAGTAATGATAAAGCGCAGTCTTTTTGAAAAAACAGGCATGTTTGATGAAAGTTTTCCTGCCTGCGAAGACTATGATATGTGGCTCAGGGTAAGTTGCAGATATCCTGTATACCTTATAAACACTCCGCTGATAAAAAAAAGGGGCGGGCATGATGACCAGCTTTCCAGATCTCCCGGCCTGGACAGGTACAGGATTCAGTCTTTAAAAAAGATTATTGAAAGTAATTTGTTGACAGATGAGCAGGAGAAGGCAGCTATAAAGGTCATGAAGGAAAAGTGTACAATATATGCTAATGGCTGCCTGAAGCGTGGCCGCAAAGAAAAAGCTTTATATTACAATGATCTCGCAGGAAGTTGTCTTGCCAGGGTTACATCACCTGAAAAAATCCTTTGTAATTTCCCCTGATCGTCTTTCAATATTAACACCCCGTCATCATCAACATCAATTACTTTTCCAGTATGAGTTTTACCTATAATATCAACTCTGATTTGCTTTCCTATGATGTCTGCCAGTTCTCTCCAGCGGTTCATAATGGACTCAAAATTATTTTTCTTAAACATATCGTAATATTTTTCATACAATTTCAGGTAGTTTTGAATAAGCTTGATTCTTGGAAACTGCTTTCCGGTTTCTACTAAAATTGAGGTGGCATTTTCCTTTATTTCTGAGGGAAAATTTTCGAATCGAGTGTTTACATTCATTCCAAGACCAACAACAATATAATTTACTGCATCCATTTCAGTGCTGATCTCAGTAAGAATACCGGCAAGCTTCTTTCCATTTACAAGAATGTCATTAGGCCACTTGATTCTTAATTTTAGTTTCATCAGGGAAATCAAGGCTTCCGCTAAAACAACAGCAGTCATCAGCGTTATTCTCGGGGTTTCACCAGGTGATATAGCCGGCCTCAGGATAAGAGAAAAGTAAATCCCATCTCCAGAGGGTGAAAACCAGCTTCTTCCTCTTCTCCCCCTTCCGTTTGTCTGTTTTTCCGCAATAACCAGAGTTCCTTCAGGAGCCCCCCGTGCTGCAAGTTCTTTTGCCCTTGTATTTGTCGAATCAGTTTCCTTCAAATAAATAATATTTTTCTTTCCAAAAACTCTGGTGCAAAGCCCTCCCCTTATTTCTTCAGCCGTGATCGGATCTGAAGCTTTGCTGAGAAGATATCCCTTTTTCGGGGCAGATTCTATAACATAGCCTTCTTCTTTTAATTTATGGATATGCTTCCATATGGCAGAGCGGCTTACTGACAAATTATTGCTTATAAGCTCACCGGAAACCCAGTTCCCTTGATTTTCTTTCAGATATAATAATAACTGATCTTTAGTAGTCATGACCAACCAATCAGTTGTTGGTGCTTTGAGGTAGAAAAATCATATTTTAAGGAAAGCGCTGATAGTATATAGAACATGCCATAGTATATTCTAACTGCCAGAAGAAACTTTTTGTTCTTGATCAAAAATGAAACTTCTTCAATAGTATTCGTTGCTCTTGCAATTCTATGTTCAATTAGCGCATTTTTCTCATCATCTTTCATGCCGCCACCCCTTCTTGCAGAGCATGTTGGACAAAAGGTTGTTTTCCCTTCAAACTTTTCAGCTCCAGTTCGGAAATAACTTTTACATCTGTCAAGATGTTATACTTGAGGTCGGAAACATAAACTTCATCTACAATTTCCCTTCGCTGCCGCCAGGAAATGGAACGACTTACTATGATAAGTATATCGTAGTCCGAAAATTCAACTGCTTGGCCTGTGGCCTGAGAACCAAACAGTATCACCTTCGAGATAAAGCTAAATCTCCTTTGCAATCTCTCCTTTAACTCTTTCATGATTGCTACATTTTCCTGGTTCATAATCGTTCCTTACCCCCTCTGAAAACTCATTTCCATTCCCCAACGGCATTTGACTTACTCAACTTAGTCAACAACGTTGCCAAAGGTCCCTTCTAAACCAATAGTTAATATTTAAGATGTGACCCGTTCTGTTCCGTTCTGTTCCGTTCTGTTCCGTTCTGTTCCGTTCTGTTCCTAAGTTAACTGCATTCAAACCCAAGGCCACCCGATTCATCAAGATAAATTAGCAATTCCTAATTTTTTCCCTTTTGTTGTGAAAAGTGCAGACCTTTACGCCCTTTCTCCTTACAATTATTCAACATAGTCAACTACGTTTTTCAGTTCAATTACCACGTTAACCTATAAACTAATGTACCGCAAGCGACCTAAAAAGCATTCTTTGAACAAAAAAATGAGAGTGCGGATCAGGTATTCAAGCAGGATGGGGAAATCTCACCGGAATCTCACCATAGTCATCAGTATCAACATCACCATTCGCGTAAGCCTTGTGCCAACCTTCCGGTACCGGCATCTTGTCGTACAGGTAATCCCGCCATGATTCTAAAAAAAGCCTGCGACATCCCATAAAATCAGCTGCACATATTACCTTATCACCTGTTGAAGATGCAAGATTGTCCAACCAGCGACTTCCTTCCTCTGAACGTAGGAGATGGTGGTCGATAATTAATGTTGCAAGGCTTCCGGCAAGGCGGACAGCATTGTAATGTGCTCTTTCCTTCTGTTCAGGTGTCAGGTATGACAGATATAATGGTGGGCCTGATACGAGTACAATATCAGGTTTCCAATGCAATATATGGGATATAGAATCATCATAAAGAAGCTGGATATCAGAAGCATGGACAAAAACTTTCTTACCGTCTTGAATACGTGTCATCATAACCATTCCAAGAACGCTATCTTTTTCACCATGCGGTTGGGGGCCTGAGAAACTCATCAACCCATTTATTTGTCCTTCAACAATAGGAAGTTCCATGTTCAGTAATCTGGACAGGTCATAGTAGCGCATAGATATTTTGTCGGAAGCATCACCAGGATCTTTACACCAGAAACGGGTGTTCCGGCATGCTTCAATGACCATTCGTGCATTGAGTTGATAAGGATTAGGATTTACCAGGGGTATATGGTCGCCGTGATAATGGCTGATGACCACATCGGTGGCGCTTTTAAGTGACTCAATTATTTTTTTTCTAATCTTTGCACCCACAGCAACCTGAAAAGGATGCGGCAGCTTACCGTGGCGACTATAACCTAAAGCTACCCCGGGATCGATAATAATTTTACGATCCTTTACTGTTACCACTACGCAAAGCCCACGAACCCCAAGAGATTCTGTACCGATTATCTCAATTTGCACGGGTTATTTTCCTACCGCCTTCCATTTGAACTGTTGCATATTTTGCAACAGTTGCCTCCTTGGATAACTCCCCTGTTTTGAACATATTAGAAATATGCCGCAAAATAACCGACTTGTCCCTTTTAAATAATTCCGGCATTTGATTGAGATTCAGCCAAACTGTTTCTTCAATTAATTTAACTTCCAGGGAAGTCTGTCCGTCTTCCGTCTGGTATATGATTATCTCGCCTTTATTTTGTTGAAGATTCATGTTTCAGATAGTCTTCCCTTCTTGTTTTCTCGTACCCTCTGCCGCTTTTGCTTTTTCCACTTCATCCAGAGCGATCCCTTTCCCCATGGCACCCACTACATCAACCATATTACCAGCGTCTGCACCCCATTCGATGTTCTCTCTTTCATATTAATCGTATCTTCCCAGTTAAAAAATTTTGCATCATTCCCTGCTTTACCATTTTATATTTTTCTAATTTCTTTTCCTATACCGCTATGTCCGCATCCATATCGCGTTATTAAAACATTAAACTTTCGCTGTGTGAAAAAAATAAGTTGATAAGTTTAATACATCCCGCAAGTCCTTTATCCTTATAAATTGTCGGAAGGTAAGGAATTCTACAAGGGACAAATTTAGAACTTGACCTTTATTCCGACAAAATGGCTCATCTTAGATGAGCTAAAGTTATGGAGGGAGGTAATTCAAGTTCTCTGGGTAGATAGACTTTGAACCTGCGATTGCGTTTTGTTAAATAATTTTTCATTTTTTCGAGTTTTTGATTGAATAAGGATTGAACAATTGTAGCATATGGCGATAGATTAAGCGTATTTGTTCCTCGGCCCAATTCCGTTTCTTTTAAAAGAATTTCCCGCAAAGTTTGTAAGTCAATGCGAATGTTATAAATTAGATTGTCGATGTTCTCAGCAAGGCGTTTCTTGTCGTAAGGCAATGCTGCGGCAGGCCAAAGATCATTTAATAATCTGATAATTGTTGAAATGCGCTTTGACAATTCATCCGTTTTCTTGAGAGAAGTAGACTTGGATAGCGTCTTTGCTTCTTGAATCGATATTTCCGCATGTTCAAGCATCGCCTTTATTTGGAATGCAATACGCTCTCTGGGCCAGCTCTTCTCGTCAGTTTTGTATGTAAGGTCATGAGTAGCTACGCTCCATGCATGTGCGAGAAAAGTCTTGAATTGTACCTCAAAAAGGAGCCCGTTTAGGCCGGTGGGACGAATAGCGGGGTCGTCCTTCCACCTGACATATAACCGGGTGTCGTCAAAACGAAAAGAATCTGACGGCTTAGAGGTGCAATCATTGCTCTTGGGGCGCCTTTTATCAAATTTGAATTTGTTACTAACGAGTTTCTCGGCTTTGGACATTGAATCCAGGTTGTCTACAACCAGAGTACATGCAAAGAAGTCGTCTACTTGATTTTGATCATCATACCGTCCGGTTTCGATCTTCAATGCGAAACTTTCGAGGTCCTTTACGCGGCTTTCATAATGCCAACGCTGGTCCTTGAGCGCATTCATGATACTATCAACCCGCCCTTGGAGTTGTTCATATTGTTCTCTTTGGCTGGAATGGCTGTCTCTGAGTGACTTGGAAATCTTCATCATGATGGAGGTGTCTCGAAGATCACTGACAGAAGCGCAGCATTCCTTTCGTCACGCTGCGGCCCTTCGGTGCGCGCTCCTATGCTGTTTTGGTAATACTTATGGCTCTGCTTGAAAGAGGGTTTCTCGTCGCCATTCATGACTTTTGACAGATACTCTCCATTTTTGTATTTGTTTACCTCTTCCATAAAGGCAGAGTACTTGCCGGCAAATTCCTTGATACCTGGGAGCCTTTCATTATGCAAGGACACGACACCCCACAAGCTGTATAGGTTAGTAAAGTTTTTTGCGTACTTTGTGATTATCGAGGCTTCTCGTTCCAGCTCCAACAGGTACTTCTTGGCTGTCTCAAATTGTTTCTTTAAAAGTTCCTCGTCAAGCGGAATATCCAAATCTGCAAGATCATCATAGTCGGCATAATATTCGGTTATCTCGTTTTGGTCAAAACCGCCAATTTTACCCTTTAACAGGATAATCAATAATTCAGACAAAAATTGTACATCCCTCATTCTCTTCGCCCTGGCTGTGGTAACAATACCAAGGTCTTCCCAGTCGGAGGGAGATGCGGATTCTCTTTCCACAAAAGTTATAAACCACCCATCGTATTTTGCATGACGTAGTTCTTGCTCGACCAATTTTCTGGAGTTCCGATTAAGCCGATCGAAAACCTCGTTGACGAGACTTGTATCTCCAGTGATATTTGTGAATTCCACAGGCAAAACATAATCCCAAAATGCCCGTGCGAGTGTTTCATCGGATTTTATAGCTCTCCATTTTTTGCCGGCCAACCGTGTGTCCCCATAGTTCTTGTCGATTGCTATTTTGTTGGCGGCAAATCCCAAAATTGTCTCCAGCCTTTGTTTTCCATCAACGACAGAATAAACGGTTTTTCCGTTAGTCACTTGTTTGTTCAAAAATATTGATGGACTGGGATACCCTCTAAAAATAGTATCAAGGAAAAAACGCCTATCTTTGGGACTCCATATGCTACGTCGTTGATAGGGTGGGTCTAAGTCAAGCTGATCATTTGTATGCAAATCAAGAAACCAGCTTATGTCTTGTGTGGTAACGCGTCTTTCGATAACCATTTTCCTGTCTCCTGATAGTGATTATTTGGTATAGCTCCTGATGGAGCAATAGGGCAGTTCACGCAGTGCCACGACTGTCAAATGGCGACAGCGAATCCGCTCATTCAGCCATTCGCTGGATTGGGGCGATTTCAATACTTCCAGTAGTTGCTTGCAACTTTGCAGAGATTTGTCGTGGGGCAAGAGTACAAGCAGGTGATTTTCTACGGCTACTTTTCGCTTTTCGTTGACGATTGTTGCGACACAACGATTTTTGTCGCTAGGGCTCGAAGTTCTGTGGACAACGACAAATGGTGGGAAAAAAACAGTGCCTCGGCATGGACGTTCTTCTGAAATATGATCTATGGTCTGCCAGGCAGGTGCCATACGAGCATGAATGTATGGATAGCTTGGGCCTTCCAATGAATCTCGATGAGGGACTACCGATCCAACGTGGACATCAAAAAAATCAGAAATGATATGGCGTGTCTCTCGGTTATGTAACCGTGGAATGGGCCATTGTAGTTGCCCAGTGTCATCAATGCCGACCACCGCGTGTAAGATGAAAACATCGACATCAGTGTTTGTATCAAAACGACCGGCAAGTTCGATATCTATAGAAACACAGAGTGCCGAGAGCATGTTACGCCACTTCCGATACCGTGTTCCGCTACGCAATACGTCGGGTAATATGGCTACTACGTGTTGACCTTCGGGAGCAGTTCGCAGCAGTTTTTCAAGAAACCAACCGGCTATTTGAATTTTACCTGCTGCCCATTGGCAATCTTCTGGAGCTTGCATATACCCGAATGGTGGATTTACAATCATGCAGACATTTTGTTTGACGGGAGTATGGGCAAATACATCACCAACCTTTAACCCCTTGAAAATGTTTGCCGGCTGAAGATGTGCAAGAGTGATAGTTTCATCTGGGTGTATGCTGGCTGCTAAGAAAGTGAGACGAAGTTGAGCTGCCCGAATAAACTCATAATGGAGATCATATCCAAGGATGTGATTAGACCAGATTTTGAGAGTATCTTGGAGATTACAACCAGACGGCAGGTACTTGGCACATGCCAAAAGCAAGTTCCCGGCGCCGCATGCGGGGTCAATGAGTTTGACGCCTGTTCGCAATATTGGAGCTAAGTGATCAGCGACTTTGTCAGAGAGTATGGTACTTGTAAAGAATATCCCTGCCTTTTTCCTTACATTAATTGGGACTAAGCGTTGCAGAGCCAAGGTCGTTTCACCGTTCAGTATACCTGGAACTATATCCTCGTTGATGTCCCGTTCATTGTTTAGGCCTGAGTTGAAAACGACAGCTTCTATCTCATCGGAGTAGACCGAGAAATAGGCAACGGCTTTGCTTATCCTGTAATCGAGAGTTGTCATATAGTGTGATATTTGGCGGCACTCAATGGATTGATATGTCTTAAAGTTAACCTATTTTTACATAATCATACAGGATTGGTCAAGGTCTTGCACGTTGCTTGACCTTCTTCCTTCTGATTTGCTTTGAACGTCTCTCTGCCAGCCAGTCTAATATGAAATAAGCGGCCATAAAAAACATGCATTTTTTATAACGCATATCACGAAATTCATAAGCGATCAACAGCCCAAATCCACCTCCTAATTTAGAATGTACGATATTGGTGTCAAAGAGCTTTCAAAGGTGTTCTTGATAATCGCCTGCACCCGCTGTTCATCCATACTTATTCCTTAAATGCCTTTTGGCGTCTTTATGACGTCTTCGTGGCGTCTTTGGCGTCTTTATGGCGTCTTAAAATATACTTAGTCCCTTTTCCTGTAGTTCCTATTTGTTGGAAAATTTTCAAAGAAACCAATTCTGCCGAATCCCGAGTTGCTGTTCGATTAGAAGTTTCACAAATCACTTGATATTCTTGATTCGTAATTTTTCCATTTACCTTAACATACAGAACAGCTTTAATCTGCCTGTCATTCAACCCACGTTTCTTCAGATTTTCCTCAGTCCATTTATCTTTATAAAAAACGACCGTCATAACACCATTTTCTTCAATAAAATCCGGTTCCGGCAAGCCCTGTTCCATGCAATTTTCTACAATTTTTATGGTGCCGTGCCCCCATGATTCAATAAATCCGGCATAATAAAAAATCTTAGCGAGGAGTGTGTTTCTTGGTATAGATAAATGGTTGGTTTTCAATTTTTCCACAGGTATTTCAGGCGGAAGTTTCCCTTCGTTCATTAGCATTAATTTATCGGGATAGACCCGTATCTGGATTTGTGAAGTCCCTGAATAGTCTCGGTGAATCAACGCATTGATGATAGCTTCTCTTAAGGCTTCGTAAGGATATTCAAGGATATCACGGCGGTGAATACCTTCATATTTTATATTGCTTACCAAATATTTTGTTCGCAGGATTTCCAGGGCGCTTTCCAGTTGTGTAAAAAGATTCCCTTTAACGATATCGGTTGTTTGGATTTCTGTGTCTGACAGGAATTTACCGATCCTGACCACAGACTGGAGGTAAAATTTCTGCGGGTCATTGCCGAAAAGAAGAATTGCTGCTCTTTTTAAATCTCCGTAATCAATCAGATTTAATTTTTGCAGAAGTGTGGTATTGACTGTTTCTTTAATAATTGAGGGAATTCTGTCAACAGCATATTTTTTAAATTTTTCTATGGAATCATTATTTATTTCATTAAAACCTGCTCTTTCTTCAACAATGTCATCCCATGTGCTGCCTGATTTCTTCATAAGAAAATCCGCAAGTTTTTTCCCTGTAATTCCTGCACAGTACTTCCGCTTCTGATATAATATTTGCCATTATATGAAATAGGAACAGAACATGGCGCAACTGTAATCTTGATTGTATCTTTCTTGTTTTTCTTGTTTGGTTCAACAGATGGAATGATTCCAAGTTTATTTCTGATTGTATTTGGTATATCCTCGAGTAGCCTTTTTATATTTTTCAATCCAGAAGGTTCCCCCTGGTCATCCAGCCCGACAATCAACACTCCGTCATCACTGTTTGCAAATGCTGAAAACGGCTTTAAGACAGTCATTTCGCCAGCTTTGCTTATATTCAACAGCTTGAGATTCTTTATTCGTCATATTTATTTACCTGTCAGATATAATGAAAGTATTACTTCACGTTTACCGAATACTGCCGGGTTCTGCCCGGCATAATGGCTTTCCAGCAACCTTTCGGGCATATGGGGTCTGAAGCGCTGTCAGCACCTTGAAAGAATTTATCAGTTCATTAACATCCTGGCTCCATGAATAATTCTTAGAATAAAAACTGCATCCCCTATGACACGGTATATGATTCGATACTTTTTATAAACTAAATGGCGGTAGTCAGTTCCAAAAAACTCATTTTCAGGTATCAATGGATGGCGTTCAGAAAAAGTATTAAGTGAATATATTTTTTTCTCAAGTTGAAGTACAAAATTGCCAGCCGCAATATAATAATAAATATGCTCTAAATCATCTTGTGCATGCTCAGTTAAATTTACCTCATATCTCTTTTTCAAGCTTAAATTCCTTAAAAAATTCTTTGGCCTCTTTGTATCTGCCGTTGCTTATATCTTCTTCAGCCGGTGCAAGCAGCTTGAGCAAATTAAAGGCATTAGTTATCTTCTCGTATTCCTTTGCGTCTATAAGTACGGCCTCGGCTTTACCATTCACTGTCAGAACCACAGGCCGTTTGGTCTTATGGATTTGTTTCAAAACCGAGTTTGTATTCCTCTTCAAATCAGTAATTGAACGTATATCCTGAGTTATACTTAATGAGATAATGATCACCCCCTCAGCATTAAATTAAATGTTATTTTAATGTTTTTAATATGCGATATTTAATACAAAAAATCAAGCATAATTAATGTTTAAGAAGCTAACGCAAAATAGATGTTCACATTAAAGACATTTTAATTGTAAACCCATTTTAAATAGAAAGGTTGACAAAAAATTTTCCACTGTATATAGCAAATTTTGTCCAAAAAATTTCAACCTGTTCGGTTAGATTTCATCTTGTAAGTTCAATTACTTTTTTACCGCCCGCTTTGCTCAAGGCGCAGAGGTCGCAGAGGAAAAATATTATTTCTTTTCTGCTGAGAGGGCAGAAAAGAAATGATCTCCATCGCTTCGCGATAGTTAAGAATACCAGAGGATCGAATATTCTCCGGTGTTCGTTTATACACCGTAAGGCTTGTGCTTGAGTTTATTGTTTTCCGTCTATCTCAACGGAAAACAAAAAAAATCAATCTCTGCGTTCTCCGCGGCTCTGCGGTGAATATAGCCCTATAGCCCATTTAAACATGCATGGCCATCAGCCTAACCGAACAGCTCGAAAAAATTTAAAAACATATCTGATTTTGAATAAAAAACAGGAAAAACCATGTTCGATAAAACATTAATCAGCATAACTGAAAAAATTATTAAAGATCCGGGCTATTCTATTTCTTATGAAGATGCCTGCAAGTTTGCTGCTTCTCAGGATAATGCAGTTGATTTGATAATGTGTGCAAATAAGATCAGAGATAAGTACAAAAAGAATAATATCTTCACCTGTTCCATTATTAATGCCAAGTCTGGTCGCTGTTCAGAGGACTGTGCTTTTTGTGCACAGTCAGCTCACCATAAAACCGGAATTGAAACTTATCCATTATTAGACGCAAAGAAAATGGTAAATAATTCCATGCTAATGGAAGAAGCAGGGGCAACAAAATATTCAATGGTAACAAGCGGCCATTCACTTTCGGACGGCGAGATTGATTCTATTGGGCATGCAGCAGAAGAAATAAACAAGAAAACAGATCTTTTAGTTTGCGCATCATTGGGGCAGTTGACTGAACCCGTGGCAATAAGGCTCAAAGAAAAAGGAGTTACAACCTATCATCACAATCTGGAAACAGCCGGAAGCTATTTTGATCAAATATGCACAACTCATGAATATGATGAAGATATTCAGACAATCAAAATAGCAAAATCAGCAGGACTTAAGATTTGCAGCGGAGGAATTCTGGGGCTGGGCGAGACCTGGGCGCAGCGTGTGGAGCTGGCCTTTACCCTTAAGGAACTGAATGTGGATTCAATACCAATAAACTTTTTAAATCCAATCCCAGGCACAAGAATGGAAAACAGATCCTTGCTTCCATCTATGGAAGCGCTCAAATCTATAGCTCTTTTCAGAATAATTAATCCTGATAAAGACATAACCATATGCGGTGGCAGGGAAAAAACTCTTGGCGATTTTCAGTCATGGATTTTTATGGCGGGTGCTAACGGGGTTATGATAGGCAATTATCTTACTACAAAGGGAAGAAGTGCTAAAATGGATATGGATATGATAAGACAAATGGGGCTATCCCGCATTTCTCATGAGCAACTCATTAAATAATGGAGGGGGGATTGAAATGCAGAAAAATGGTTCACCGCAGAGCCGCAGAGTACGCGGAGAAAAGATTTTTTGTTTGTCGGGAGACGACGACAAACAAAAAGGTCTCCAGCCCCTCCGGGGCAAAGTGGCGGCAGGTGGCAACCGTAAGGCTCATGCGATGCGGTTTGTGGCCGCAGGCCTGACTGGTCTTGTCCAATCGTTGTCTCCCGATTGGACAAAAATAAGACTCTCTCTGCGTACTCTGCGCCTCTGCGGTGAAATCCAGCTTGTGAGAAATATGAGATTGATATTTGCGCATAGGGGGTTAATTTGAAGTCAATTGAAGGGCGGAACGAACAGTTGGAGATAGATGATCGAAAATATGTGTGGCATCCATTTACGCAGATGCAGGATTATGAGAAGGAAGAGACCCTTATAATTGAGAATGGAAATGGATGCACCTTAACAGATATCTATGGAAATGAATATATTGATGGAGTTTCTTCTTTATGGACAAATGTTCACGGACACAGGAAAAAAGAGCTGGATGTTGCCGTTAAAAAGCAGTTAGACAAAATAGCTCATTCAACCCTGCTGGGGCTTTCCAATGTTCCTGCTATCAGATATGCAAAAAAAATTGTCGGGATTGCACCCAAAGATTTAACAAGAGTATTTTACTCAGATAGCGGTTCAACTGCTGTTGAGATAGCACTCAAGATAGCCTTTCAATATCAACAGCAGGCTGAAAGTGGAAATCCGGAAAAAAAGAAATTCATATCCCTGTACAACTCTTATCATGGAGATACCATCGGTTCCATTAGCGTCGGAGGCATCGATCTTTTTCATTCAATGTATAAACATCTTCTTTTTGAATCAATAAAAGCCGAGTCACCTTATTGTTATAGATGTGCGTTCGGAAAATCTTATCCCGGCTGCAACCTTGAATGCTTAAGCAAACTGGAAGAAATTTTGAGCGCTCATGCAAATGAAGTTACAGCAATGGTGATTGAGCCTCTGGTTCAGGGAGCTTCAGGGATGCTGCTTCAACCTCCCGGCTATTTAAAAAAAGTCAGAGAACTCTGCGACAGATACAACATATTTATGATAGCAGATGAGGTCGCAGTGGGGTTTGGGAAGACAGGGAAGATGTTTGCCTGTGAGCATGAAGATGTCTCGCCGGACATTATGACCCTTGCCAAGGGCATTTCAGGAGGATATCTGCCGCTTGCAGCCACGTTGACAACTGAGAAAATTTATAAAGGTTTTTTGGGGAAATATGAAGAGTTCAAAACATTTTTTCACGGCCACACATATACCGGAAATCCCCTGGCCTGTGCGGCAGCCTTAGCCAGCCTTGAAATTTTTGAGGAAGAAAAAGTTCTTGATAAACTCCAGGCAAAAATTAAGCATTTCAAACAAAGACTGCAATCCTTCAAAGCCTTGGACAATGTGGGAGATGTTCGTCAATGCGGAATTATGGTTGGCATAGAGCTGGTTGCGGATAAGGATACAAAAGAACCTTTTTCTCCCGGGAAAAGGATAGGGCAAAGGGTAATAAAAGAAGCACGTAAGCGCGGCCTTATAATAAGGCCTCTGGGCGATGTCATTGTGCTTATGCCTCCGCTCAGCATTTCAATTGATGAACTCGACAGACTTTGTGACATTACATATGAATCTATCAGTTTACTTAGGTGGATAGGCTGACTATTTAATTTTATGAACATAAAAGGCATATTTTATTTTGATCCATTTGACAGAATTTATGCACAGCATTTTCCTGGTAATCCGGTTGTGCCTGGAAGTCTTATAATTCATGCTTTTCTGAAAGCATTGAAAGAAGAAGGTTGTAGCGAAGGATACATAATAGAGAATTTCAGGTTTAAAGAATTTATTTCCCCTGGTGAATACAATTTTGATATTGAAATCTGCAAAGATCAGATGAAGTGCAGGTTTTTTAGAAGCAGTTCAGATGCAATGAAACCTGTTGTAACAGGAATAATTAGAAAACGGTAACAATTTAGTCTTTTGAAAAAGAATCTGACAGGATAACAGGATAAACAAGATTTTATATAAAGTGCACAAACAAAGCCAACTCTCATTGTAGCTATCCAGTAAATCATAAAATATAATCACAAGATGAAGAAGGTGTGTATCAAAGTATAAGGATTTAGATTTGGATTAACAGAAAAAGTTTTGATTTTTTTTAATCCTGAATATCCTGTTAATCCTGTCAAAAAAATAATATTAAAAGCGCTAAAGTGTTACAGAAAATGAAATTTACAGGTAATCGAACACTTATTTTGGGCGGCAGTTGTGATCTCGCAATTACTCTTGCAAAGCGCATGATTGAAGCAGGTCTGTTCCCGATATTGACATACAGAAACGAAAAAGGCCGGAAGTATATATCAGAAAATTTGAAGGATTGCCAAAAAAAATACAGCTCGCTTTATCTTGAATTCGGCAACCGTGATTCAATAGATTCGCTGTTGCATCAAACAGGTGATGACATAGACTTTATGGTAGATTTTGCTCAAGGAAACCTTGAAAGCCTTGTCGCATCAGCAGATATAGAAGTTGTTTACAGTTATTTTGCCGAAAACATTTCCTTTCGCGCAGAAATCGTAAAAAAAGTCGCACGGATAATGATGAAAAACAAAAGAGGTCGCCTTGTTTATATTTCTTCATCAGCAGCAAAAAGACCAAACCCTGGGCAGGGATTTTATGCAGCAGCAAAGCTTGCATCGGAAGCCATATATAAAAATCTGGGTCTTGAACTTGGCGGTCATGGAATTACAACTGTAACATTGCGTCCTGGTTATATAGATTCAGGACGAGGAAAAAAGTTTATTCAAGACCATAGTAAAAAAGTTATTGATAAGGTGCCGATAAAAAGAGCCCTGACTAAAAAAGAAGTGGCTGAAGCAATACTTTTTTATCTTTCAAACAGCGCCACCGGCTTTAATGCCACTGAAATTTCAATGGACGGCGGGCTGGCGGCCGGCAAGTGAACTTATGGTATCTACTCAGAAGGTATTATATTACCGCCCATTCGCTCCACTCATTAGAGGCACAGAGCACGCAGAGGGTTTTATCTTATTTCTTTTCGCTGAGAGGGCGAAAAAAAATAAACCCAAGTCCTTCGGGCAGATCACGCTGAATTCGATCAAATTGGATATTCAGACAGGTGGAACAGCGTTAAATTATAGCTTGTTATAATACCATCAAATAAAGCGAAGCTTCTGATGTTTTCTGTTTGCCGTTCTCTCAGCGGCAAACAGAAAATTAAAATTCTCTCTGCTTACTCTGCGGCTTTGCGGTGAATAATTACAACTTATGGACATTTTAGAAGAAATAAAAAAAATTCTGGCGGAAATTCTTGATATTGAGAATCATATTATTACTCCTGAAACTTATCTTATAAGGAAATTAGGCGCTGAGTCCATCGACCTTCTGGAGCTTGCAGTAGCAATAAACTCCAGATTTAATATAGATGTAAATGATGATGAAATATTTTTAAGAAAACTAAGACAATATGTAACTGAAGCAAAACAACAAAACAATGATCTACTGCGGTATTTGGTTGAAAAACTTCCTTTCCTCTCCCGTAAAAGACTGGAAAACATCATAGCAGATCTCGAAGGCGGTCCAACTCTTAAAGTTAAAGATATTATAAGTTATATAGACTTTCAGATAAATAATTTCACTGTGTTATCAGTCGTCGACGTATAACTAATACGCCTTCCTCCTTCTGGCCTTGTGAAATTAATTATCTGAAAGCCTATATATACCTCGAATGGCAAAAATCATGGAACATAAACTCAAGGCTTCATCTTTAGAAGATATTATAAATAAAAGAAGAAGCATAAGAAAGTATAAACCAGACATGCCGCCGGAAGAATGGATTAACAGCATGCTGCGCTGCGCCTTAATGGCTCCTTCGCCTTCGAATAGTCAACCTGTTCGATTTATCAGAATCAGCTCTTCCGAAAAAAGAGAGAAGCTTTATCAGGCATTGAATTCAGGAAAACAGAAATTCTTGAGGGCCATACAGTCTAAAAAAGAGGCAATGAGACTGAAGAACTGGATAAATACCTATTACCGGTTTTCCGAATTCATGTTTAACGCACCCCTTCTCTTTACTGTTGGTACAATCGCATCCTATGCAGGTTTTTCAACAAAATTGCTTGAGGAGGGCATACTCACGCACAATAAGAGAGAAGAGACAAACCTTGACATTACTGTGGGACTGGCATTGAAAGGATTTATCCTTAAAGGAGAAGAATTGGGGCTGGGAACATGCATACTTACCGGTCCTCTTGTCTTTATTCCGAATGTTGAAGAAATTCTTGGGATAAATGATGTTCGAATAAAATGCTTTATTACAGCAGGGTTTCCCGACGAGAAACCGGATATGCCCCCAAGAAAGAGCATTTCAGAAATTTTAAGTGAAATATAAGTAATAGTTCACCACGGATTTTCACGGAATTGCACTGAATTATCGTAACTGTTCAGGTTGTTAGGTTCACGGTTGGTTGCCTCGTTCCGTGGTGAACTTTTACAAAGATTATGGATAACATGCACAGAAGAGTCGTCATTACTTCCATTGGAGTTATTTCTTCTCTGGGTTTTACTTTAGAGGAGATACTTAACAATTTGAAAGATGAAAATACTTCGTTTGAGAGGTTTTTTTTTGATAATGAAGTAGTTGTAAGTCCCATTAACGGCTTTGATATAAAAGATTTTGCAGGTCATTTTAAAGACAGGCGATATCTAAACAGAGGAGCCCAGTTCTGTGTTGCATCAGCAATTGAAGCAGTAAAAAAAGCAGGAATAGACAAAAAATTATTAGCAGAAGCAGGTCTTTTTCTTGGGGCAGGCCCCAATCTGGATATCGGAGGGGAATTTCCTGATGTCAAAGGGGGAGAAATAGATAGAAGAGATCTTATGGCTCTCTGGATGTTGAAATTCCTGCCAAATACTGCGGCTTCAGTTATTGCTAAATTGGCAGGAATCCACGGAGAGAATCAGACTCTAACAACGGCATGTTCCGCTTCATTGCAAGCCATTGGTGAGGCTTTTCGAAAAATCAGGGATGGATACATTGACCTTGCATTTGCAGGTGGAGGCGATTCAAGGTTAAGCAAAAGCAGTATTTTAGCTTATAAAAAAGCTCATGCCCTTTGCGACGGAACGGGTAAGCCTGAAAGAGCCATCCGTCCTTTTGATAGAAGCAGAAATGGATTTGTGCCAGGAGAAGGGGGAGCTTTCTTCCTGCTTGAAGATCTCCAGCATGCCAAAAAACGCGGAGCTGTGATTTATGGCGAAATTTGTGGCTATGGTGCTTCTATTGATGGATATTCAATGACTGCTCCTGAGCCAGGTGGCATATGGGCGGAAAGGTCGGTGAACGGTGCTTTACGGGAAGCAGAGTTTGCTCCTTCTGATATCGATGTTATTTCATCACATGGAACCGGGACTCTATTAAATGATTCAATGGAAGCGGATTTAATTGATCGGGTTTACGCGAAAAGGCCTCCATTTATCATTGCACTTAAATCATGGATAGGACACATAGCTGCGGCATGCGGTGCTGTTGAGCTTGCAATATGTCTTGCCTGCATGAAATACAATTATCTCCCAAGAATAAGGAATCTTGATGAGCCGTGCCATGCGGGGCTTAACTTTGTACGTGAAGAACAAAGCTGCCCAATACGCAATATATTGTTAGAAAATTTCGGTTTTGGAGGGCAAAACAGCGCTCTGATTGTAAGAAAATATGACGGATTGCAATAGCTCACCGCAAAGACGCAGAGAACGCAAAGAGAAAATGGATATCAATAAATCACCTACCACGCCCATAGGACGTGGTTTGATGAAGACCCCCTCTAAGGGGTCTAAAAGCATCGCAATTTCTGCAGATTACAATCCAATATTCAGGACGTAGCCATTCAAGCTAAAAGACTATGAACATCGAACATCGAACGTCCAGCGTCGAATTTTGAATAAGGTATTCTGCCAATTTATAAACTGGCGGAGCGAAGCGATTTCATCATTCGATGTTCAACGTTCGATGTTGGATGTTCGATGTTCAAAAAACGCTTTACTCTGCCGTTCAATATTTTCGCCGGAACGGTCAAACCTTTTAGGGTCGCTCGGGCGGAGCCCGAGGTTTAATTAAAAATAATTAGTCCTGAATTTCAATGTGCCCGTTATGCGTGACGGTATAGTAAGAATAGTAAACGAATTAGATGAATAATCCCCTTCTGAGAAGGCTCTTATTGCTTTCTGTCCTCTCAACAGAAAGCAATAAAAAACTTAAACTCGGCGTTCTTTGCGTCTCTGCGGTGAACCATTACGATTGATTGAGATGAACATTGTTAGCAAAATAGAAATAAATTCGGGCTTAGAAGATTTTGTCCTTTTGGACAAAATATCAGAAACCGGAGCTGCGACTATTGCAGGTAAAAAAAAGTATTTTAACGATCCCGTTTACCTGGGAATAGAATCTCTTGCACAGTTAGGAGCCTATCATGTCCGCTTTATTAATGATTTTGAAATACACGCCTTTCTTTTAAAGATAAACCAATGCGCTATACCTGCCAATCATATTTTAAATGGCAGTTATCTGCTTAAAGGAACACTTGTGAGTCAGAGCAAATCTGCTTTTTGCTACGCGTTACAGGCCGGCAAGGAAAATAAGGTACAGATTGAAGGTGAGTTTTTGTACGCAACTATTGATTATGACCACATGTTTAACAAAAAAACATTACAGGCGCATTACCGCAGGGCATTTTCGTGTTTAAAAAAAGAATAATAAATAAATTGACTGCTCAGAAAGAGACAGGTCTTTACAGAGAACCCGTAGAAATAGAAAACAAGAAAGGGAAGTTTCTTTTAATTGAAGGCAGAAAAGTATTAAACTTTGCGTCAAACGACTATCTTGGCCTTGGGGTGTCTGATGAACTTAAACGTAAAGTATCAGGTAATTTTTTGAAGTATGCTACATCTTCTTCTTCGTCAAGGCTTGTTTCAGGAAATTATTCTGTTATCAACCAGGCTGAAAAAGAATATGCCCGCTTTTTTGGATATGAGGATGCTCTGTTTTTCCCCAGCGGTTATCAGGCAAATATGGGTATTCTTTCCGCACTTTTTGAAAAAGGTGATTTGTTAATTTTCGACAAGCATATGCATGCCAGCAGTGTTAAGGGTATGCTCTTAAGTGGTGCTGATTTCCATGGATATAAGCATAATTCCATGTCTCATCTTTGTAAGTGGCTGGAAAAAACCAGCAAAAAGAAGCCTGCGGTGCTGACAGAGTCACTTTTCAGTATGGATGGAGATTTTCTTGATCTCCAGGGTTTTAATGAACTCAAAAACCGCTTCGATTTTTTCAGCATTGTGGATGAAGCACATGCATTCGGAGCGATAGGCGAAAATGGGAAGGGCATTGCCCGTGATGTGGCGGATATTGGAGTTGGAACATTTGGCAAGGCTCTTGGCCTTTTTGGTGCTTTTGTACTAATGCCCGCTGGCTTTAAAGAATATTTTTTCAATTTTTCTTCTCCTTTAATTTATACCACTTCTCTTCCTGAAGCGCATGCTGCATCAGCCATAGACGTTTTAGAAATTATTTCTCAATGTAAAAAACAAAGAAAACATCTGTCCAAAATAAGCAGTCTTACCAAAGAAAAGCTTGTTTACGAGGGTTTTTGTGTAAAAGGAGATGCTCATATTCTTGCAGTAGAAATCGGAGATGAAAGCAGGGCGCTGGAAATATCTGAAAGGTTGCTTGAAGAAGATATTTTTGTTTTACCTGCAAGGTATCCCACGGTACCGCTACATAAAGCCATATTGAGAATCGGCATGACTGCCCTTCATACTGAGGAAGATGTCAAAAAATTAGTCAGTACTTTAAAAGAAGTTTAACGCTTTAGCCTTTTGAAAAAAATTCTGACAGGATAACAGGACAAACAAGATTTGTATCTATTCGGAGGGTATTATATTACCGCCCATTCGTTCCACTCATTAGAGGCACAGAGCACGCAAAGGGTTTTATTTTATTTCTTTTCGCTGAGAGGGCGAAAAAAAATAAGCCCAAGCCCTTCGGGCAGATCAAATTAGACATTCAGACAGGTGGGGCAGCGTCATATTATAGCTTTTTATAATGCCATCAAATGAAGCGAAGCTTCTGAAGCTTTCTGTTTACCGCCCTCTCAGCGGTAAACAGAAAATTAAAATTCTCTCTGTGTTCTCTGCGGCTTTGCGGTGAATAATTACGAAAAAATCATTGGTTGTGCTTACAGAGATTACAACCGAATGGGTTATGGTTTGAAAGAACTGAATTGTTACAAAAATTGAAAAAGAAGACAGATAATATTTTCGTTATAGGAACTGATACCGGAGTAGGAAAAACGGTTTTATCTCTTTTGCTGATGCAGTTTTTTTATGCAAATGATTGCATGCCTTTTTATATAAAGCCGATTCAAACAGGGTGCAGCGATCCTTATGATAAAGACAGTGATGCGATGTTTATTTATAAACATGTAAAGCAGTTGACCAAAAAAGATCCTTCAGATTCAATAGTCTATTGTTTCAGGGAGACTAAAGCCCCTTATTTTGCTTCCCGCAATGAGGGGAAAACTATTGAGTTAAAGGCAATACAGAATGCTTTGGATAAAAAGAGCCGGATTTATTCTCCTGTTATAATAGAGGCTGCCGGCGGGCTTCTTGTGCCGGTCAATGAAGAAACATTAATGATAGATCTTATCAAGATTACAGGGGCAAAGCCAATCATTGCCGCCCGTGCCGGATTGGGCACGATCAACCATACTCTCCTTACAATTGAGGCTTTGCATAAAAGGGATATACAACCGACCGGAATAGTTTTTATAAATGCTGGAAAAAAGCCTGCACCACAAGATATGATAAGCGAAAATATTGAGGCTGTTGAAAGTTATTCCAGCATAAAATTTGCCGGAGTAATCAGCAGAATCAAAGATTTTTCAAACCCGGAAAAAGAATGCTATCAGCCGATAGAAAGAATATGCAGTTCACAGGTGTCAGGGGTAGGGAACTTTTTATCAGGGCTTTCGGTTTCATAGGATTTCGCCTTATCCCAACGATTCGGATTTATCTCGGCACGAGGACGCCATTAGGCTATGATTTTTCCATAAGCGAATAGTTGATAGTTAAGATACGGCCTCAACTCACGCCTCGCGTCAAGTGTGTAAACCTGACACATAGATACAAGTTACCAATTTCCCTCAAAGATCCTTTTGCTTCGAACCTAATCAATATGACCGGGGATCTCGATTCTCCGGGGCGGATGCTCGCGCATCATCTCCTCATTTATCGGCAGAAACTCGAAAAGAAACACTATCCGCAACTCGTCCTGCTTCATGTTGCCCGGGGCTTCCTTGTATCCCCAGATCCAGCGATCAAGTTTGTATGCCTGGTGGTGCTTCTGGAGTTTCTCAAGGGCCTCATTATATGCCCGCTTATAGCTCTTGACTCGCGCCTTTTTCTTAATGCCTACGATCTGTCGCCAAATCTTCGAAGAGTTTAAAAGTGTGCCATCATTGTTCATTTGAATAGTCATCACACCTCCTCTGCCGAGAACGGGAATCTCCAATCCGTCCACTGTGATTTGCCGCTTAATCTTAACGATTACGTTCTTTTGGAAATGCTGTATATCCTCTTTACTTTTGATGGGCATGGTTTGGATTTGAAGGCGCACTCCTCGAGGTTTCATGAAATCCTTTTCGGTCCAGCCCTGCTTTCTGATAATGCTCATTGCCCGCTCGATATACTCACCTTCCTTCAGGTAGGGTTTTTTGAATTCTGTTTTTCGATCTCCGCGGATATACACCGAGCCGCTGATACGATTGACCCGCACCCGGGGCCCTCTATCCTTCACCTCATCCTGAGAGACCAGAAAATCTTTCATTTCCACGAATTTCACTTGACGCAGTGGGTCAGGAAGCGGAGGCGGCATGAGCTCGTATATGGGCAGATACTCAGGGATCTTCGGGATAGCGATTATGGGTGCTGTTGTTGCGAATTGTGAGAGGAACTGGATGTGGTAGTAGCTGCCACCGTCATTAGGTTGGTTGGTGAAAGTTTGGTCATACAGTGGAGTCTTAGTTACGTCAAATCCACCCCTGGTGATGCAGAGCGGTACTACATTATGGTTGACCTGTAAGCCGTCAATAAACGAATCAGCAACATCGAAGGAATTATTATTGTAGTTGTCCCAGATACCATTCATCTCTCCTTCGTGGCACCAGGCCAGGGTGGACGATCCGCAAGCCATGCGCAGTTCCGGCTCCAAGACTGGGCCCCAGCGCTCGTAGACATTACGCATGTTGACAGAATCCGCAGAACCATCAAAATCCTGAGGACAGCCATAATAGAAAGTAGAACTGGTGCAGTTGTATGGGCCGTGAGCAAAGACCTTGCACGAGCACTGCCAATAGTAGCGCAACAAGCCGTATTCGGTTCCTTCACAATCTCCGAGAGCCATGTATTGCTGCTCAGCAGCATTGCCAAGTGTATCAAAGCTATCTGGACTACCGTGCCCGGCATAGAAGAAAAGCATAGCCCGGTCGATGCCGTTGGTAGTGTCTGTATCATCGCCTGGTGTGGTTAAGTCTGTGTCGTAGTAAAAGTGGTTGGTGTTTGTTAAGCCAACGTGCATATGTCGTCTTGTCCAGGAATCTGGACAGTGGTTAGCCGCAGATGGATTGCCACCCATATCGGTTCCCAGAAGGAACTCCTCTGCGGTGTCAATATGCCAATCAGTATTTCCGTGGGCCGTAATGGCCGTATTTATGCCCGGGTTTCTTGGACAACACCCTGCGATCAGAAAAGAGATCAAAGCACATAAAGAAAATAGCAAACTTTTAGTTTTCATTTTTCCCTCCTCAGAAAAATACTCTTGAATTGATTAAAGATGTGTTTCCTCTGCTTTTATATGATGCCTATCACCTCCTTTCTCTTTGGGGCAACAGGTACGCCCCTGAAGCCCCCTCAACAGTCGCTTTTTCTGTGGCAAAATTGACCGAGGCCTTCTGCACACCTTCAAGGTCTTTCAGCCCCTGCTCTACACGCACTACGCATGCCGCACAAGTCATACCGCTAATATTGAGTGTGGCTTTATCAGACAACTTCGCAGCCCGCCTTCTTGATCGCTTTTCTTACAATGTCCATGCCAGACCTCATTGGAGCCAAGGGAGCAACGGCTTTCCCGTTAATAGTTGAGCCTATTTAAATTCATGCAACAGGATAAAGTCATTGTTGGCTCTGGTTCCGTGGCAGCCAATACAGCCCGTGGGTTTGCCAAAAGGCCCGGCATCACCCTCGGGTGTGTATTTTACCCAGAACCAGTCCCCGTCGCTGGGATTGTACCCGGGGACCTTGTACATCACGGTGATGGCCTTAAGCTCCTTGGCCTTGCTATAGTTTTCCTTTACAACGATGGCTCCTTCCTTAACGGGTGGTTTTGGTGAATTCACTGCACAGCTATTTACGTAAACCTTGTGTAATGGACCGTGGGGGGCACGGCCTGGCTGCATCCCCTGATGGTCAGGCCAAAAGGACCATTCCTTGTATGGAGAAACCTTTGTGATATAATGCCACAGCGCGTCCGGATCTGCTCCGGGCATGCCCGCAAAGGCAACAGACCCTGACAGGAAACAAGCCATAACGACTAACACTCCGATAGTTATTGCCACTTTTTTCATTGTAAACCTCCTTTTTTTACTTAGAAAAAATGAATTCCTCCCGACTGTGGGACGAACATCTATCCCTTTGTCTTGCACGTGGATGTTCCAAAAAGGGTATACAGTCCACACCACCCTGTAGCAGATGTAAAGATTGGTAACAGGCCAATAACTCCCCACCAACTGCTCAAATAGTACCCAACTGCAATCACAATGAGTCCTATAACCGCTCTGACGATCCTGTCGGTTGTACCGATATTACATTTCATGCGTATCACCTCATTTCGTGTTTATGCTAATATCCCCTAATAGAGCATCCTTAGGCGGAGTCAATGAGGCGAAGCCCGTAAGTTCACGCCCCACCATCGAGAGCACACTGTGTAAAATCAATCTCTTTTCCGCACCCCCTTGCAGATATGTTTTTTGTCAAACTCGTCTGAAAAGATCTTTCTTTCCTTCCCACAATTGGGACATTTGCAGATGAATGACTGCAAATGCTTAAACTGTTGAAAACCAGAGCAGTGTTGGGGTGTAGTCATAATAACCTCCTCGTACAATCCCTCAAAGCCTCTTCTTCTCACACCTGTAAAAAAACTGCAAAACGCTTCGATGCTATTCTGCTCCACGAGAGTCGTCACAGGGTTTGTCTTCATTGGCTCCCCTTGCATGCTCTGCACTGGGCGCTGTGGTACAGAACGGGAGAGGCTCGTCAGCTTTCTTCTTGCCTTTTTTCGTCTCGTCTTTGGATGTGGTCTCTTTTTCTTCTGTCATGATTTTCACCTCCTCGTCACAAGCGGCAACAAAATCTCAGCAAAAAGCCATGGTGTTAGTTACGGCCTACTCTGATCTTGTCAAGGTTTCCCCCAGCGAAGTCCCAATTAACATAAAATTCATGGGGATCAGTGCCCAGGAATCAAGGTCAGATAAATCTCGATACCCTTTTATCGACACCGTCTTCTTCCAACTCCGACCGCCGATCCCTGACCCCTGCGAACGGTTACTTCACTTTATTACTTCAATGTCAAGAGTAGCAGTATTCACCTTTACCGGAGCATATTCTGAAGGCATAAGCTCCAGGAACTCACCCACTGAGCTCGGGACAAGGCTGTAGTAAAGCGTAGCAGTGATCTTTACATGACCCGGTGACATATCCTGGGGTATGTCCCAGGAATAGGTCTCAATCTTTGTCTCTCTCGGGCCAATTCGATAATCCACTATACTGTTTTCAGCCGTATACCATTGACATATGGTCATCCTACCTTTGGGGTCAAAAAAGGGTCTCCTGAAAATCCTTACCCCATCCGGAATATCACCATCTCTCTTTACGCCCCCAAATTCTTTTACGCCCATAATTTCACCCATGGCCTGGTAGGCGAATGCCTTTCCGTCGGAAATGGTGTACTCCTCTCCCTTGAAACCCTTTTTATTCAAAGTCAAATAATAGGTCTTTCCTTCAGCGTCAATTGCTGCCATCTCAAGCCAGAGCATCCTCTCTTCACAAGAGCCGGATGGCATATAGTGCCCCACCTTGCCGTTGAAAAGCTCTGCTCTTACCTTTACGCTTGACCCGGGGCTTGCTTGATTCACGTCAGCGTATAAGGCAATATCTACAGCTCCGCCCATTTTGTTGGGAAAATGAGCGCCATGAAAAGCATGATGGGCCATATCAGACCTCAATTTTCCACTTCTCGCGACTTTGCCCGGCGCGCGATACATGTGGCAGTCTTGACACCTTGCTCCCTCCCTCGCATAAGGACCGCTGTTCCACTCCCGATAGGTCTCCTTTACCCATGCGCCATAAGGGCTTTGCTCGTCGTGACACGTGGCGCAAAGCTCAGGACTTTTGATAAATTCGGAATACTCAACACCATGAAACGAAGATCGTCCGTCCTTTCTCGGTCCGAATTTTACCTTGCCGGGCTTTATGGTGTAGCTAAAATTAAAGGGCTCTTTTTCCGTTGATCCGGTAATGCTGTGGCAAATTTCACAGCTTACCCCTTCATTTGCCCGTGTACCTGCTGCTGGCGTCTTTGGTGGTATGTCTCCGGTCAAAAAGGCAAGAGGGGCGTGGCAGGCAATGCATCCTCCTTTTACCTCCGCCACTTTATCCAGCTTCAGGGCATGGGGTAGGGCGAGCTTGAAATATTCCACATCATCCCAGTGATGAGTAAATGACTGAGACATAAGGCTCTGCCGCCATTCCTGATAAATCTCCTTATGACAGGTCCTGCACCGCTCTGGGCTCTTGAAATCTTCATACTGGAATTTTCCCATCTCCGCCCCTTGCGCAATAAAAGGGGCAAGAGCAAAAAACAGACCTAATAGAACTGCTCTCCATCTCCTCATGATTCTATGCCTCACTTTCCAGGGTGCACTGCGTAAAATCGATCTCTTTTCCGCATCCTTTGCATACATGTTTTTTGTCAAATTCATCTGAAAAAATCTCTATCTCTTTCCCGCAGTGAGAACATTTGCAGACAAAAGACTGCAAGTGCTGCAACTGTTCAAAACCAGGGCAGTGTTGCGGTGTAGTCATAAATAACCCTCCATAAATTTGTAACAACAGGGTCCAGGGGGGCAGTGAACAGGGCGTTCTACATCATCTCCTTGTCGCTCTGTTCGACTGCCCGATTAATTTCAGCCTTTAGCTGAGGTGGAAGTCCCGGGATATCTACACTCAAAAAGCCTCGCACAATCGTAGCCGTGGCCTCATCCTCACTCAGGCCGCGAGACATCAGATAGAGAATCTCTTCCTGAGCGATCCTGCCGACGGCTGCTTCATGCGACAGCTCCACTCCACCCACCTTGCCCTGCAGTTCAGGTATGGCATGAATCGACCCCTTGTTGAGAATTAGTCCCCGGCACTCCAGATGGGCCTTCACGCCGGGCACCTCACCTATAAGATCCCCCCGGACAATAATGTCTCCGCCATTGGTAATTGCCCGGGATATGATCTCGGCTCGAGTATCCGTCTCTTTTAGGATAATGCGGCCACCCACATCCATCTCAGAGCCCGGGCTCCCCACAAGAAGACTGTAAAAGCGGGCCACCGCTCCCTTGCCGGCCAGGTGTGTCGTGGGATACATCTGAAGAGACTTCACCGGCTTCATGCAGATGTAATTGTTGAGAAAGAGGCCACCCTCCTCAACTATCCCCACTGATCTGGCCCGCACCATCATCTCCTCGGCCCAGTAGTGAATCATCGTAAAGCTGAGCTTTGCATTCTTCTTGACATAAAATTCGGAGACCCCTATGTGGAGTCCTCGCTGTAAATGGGGAGCCGTTGCACAACCCGTGATGATATGAAGCTCCGATCCTTCTTCAGCAACGATAATGTTATGGACGTTCTGACTCAGACCCTCCTTTTCCAAATACATACACGCCTGGACAGGATAGATGACCTTGCTGCCGGCAAGTGCCCTGATGACGTAGCCATCATGTAGTTCAAGCTGGGCCCGTGCAGTATACTTATCCGTGTCCACTGCCACCAGGTTCCAGTAGTAATCCTTGACCCAATCGGATTCTTTCAGGGCCTCTCTGATCGGTATTACCTCCAGGCCTTCGTGCCTGGAATGGGCGTGGATCACCGCGGTATCTTTCTGCACGTAGGTGCCTGACCTATCCATTTCGCCGGCATCTACGCCCGTCAGGATCATCCGCTTTTTGTCGCCCTCAGATAACGCATCCAGATCCTCCATATAATCATGGGAAACCGATTCCGCCCCATACGCATCGAGATCAATGTCTCGACCGAGCTTTGCCTTCTTCCCTTTTGCCTGCAGGGCCTTTCCCTCTAAATCGCGCATCTCACACACTCCTCATATCCGACTTTGCTGATGCACGTGAAGATCTCACGGGGGTGACTCGTGCAAGTCAGCACTCCCTCATAGAGGACCTGTCCTTTGTCCGCTGTGACGTAATCGAGGATGAACCCTGTGTGCGTGATGATCAGGCCCATCCTGGTTCGTTCTTTGCGCCGATTCTTCTGAGTCTTCTTGGAATTTACCTTGAAGTCTCGTTGAAGCAATTGACTGATTGTGTTTCCTATGAGAGAAATATTCTCTAAGTCGACACCCGATTCCGGCTCATCAAAGAGCAACAGATCCGGACATTGCGCCATCAACTGCAGCAGTTCCGAGCGCTTGATTTCTCCGCCCGAAAAGCCTGCGTTGATGTCGCGCTCCAGGAACTCAGAAAAATTTACCTTTTCCGCAAGGGCATCTGCATCAACATTCCCTTTGGAGCAAATTTGGATCATCTGCCTTGTCTTTACTCCATTGATTGTGGGGGGTCGCTGATAAGACATACCTATGCCAAGCCGTGCCCGCATATCAACAGGCATGTGTGTGATGTCTTCTCCTTTGAAAAAAATCTTTCCGCCTGTCACCCTGTACTGAGGGTAGCCCATAATCGTCATGAGTAAGGACGTCTTGCCGGACCCGTTCGGGCCAAACAAGATATGGGTCTCACCCGGACGAAGCTCCAGATCGATATGTTTCAGGATCTCCTTGTCGCCAAGTTTAACCTGCAAGTCGTCGATTTGCAGCATTTTTTCTCTCCTGTTTCGAATTGCGTATGGTTCCGAGGCATCATTGCGAGGGGTGAGCAACAAACGATGAAGTAATCCCGTATTTCCAAGAGATTGCTTCGGTCGTGCCTCCCTCGCAATGACAGGGAAACAACTATTCAAACGATTTTTGTTCAGGCACTATCTCATTCCTCAAACTTCAACAGGGCTTCAGGCCTGGTAACAGTAATTACAGGACAATAAGACTCCAGACTCACCTTTTCCACCACACTGCCCAGATACCACCTTTTTTCCTGTTCTCTGGCGTGAGAACCCATGTTGATAAGATCAATCTCGTTTATCCTGGCATACTTTGGAATCTCAACGAGAGGATCTCCTTCCCAAACGTCGAAGGAATGATCAATCTCTTTAACCTTGTCTCCGTACGTCTTCTGCAGCTTTTCTTCTGCGTCGGCAACCTCTTTTTCTATCTGTTCTCGTGGATAAGAAACCTTTTCACCAATAGGGATCTTCAAGGTGTGAAAGATATGCAGTTTGGAGCCGCATTTTTGCGCCAGTTTCAGGGAAATCTCAAAGGCATATTGACATGTTGCCGAAAAATCCGTACAAAAGAGAATCCTTTTAAACCCTAATTTTTCTTTGGGTATAATTCGACTCACGATCATCACCGGACAACGAGCCCGCATGATTACCGCTTCCACAGTACTTCCCAATCTGTCCAAAGTACGTACCACGCCTTTTTCTTCAGCCTTGCCTCTATGCGGGCCTAATACAATAAGATCCACCTTGGTTGCCCTTGCCTTTTTCAGGATGGCTATCCATGGAAAACCGGATTCTACGTCAATGACGTAATCCTTCAAGCCGCTCATTGCATCACCACATTTTTCCTCCATTGTTTTCTTTATCGCTTCTCTATATTCTGCGTTTGCAACTATCTCCTCGCCGGTTTTGAAATCTTTTACCCAGTTTCTGTAATCCATATAGGACGATTCGAGGACATGCATGAGATGAAGTTGAGCATCCTCCTGTTTAGCCAGGTTAGTTGCAAGTATTGCTGGTGCATCACAAGCATCCAATGAATCAGAAGCTACCAAGATTTTCTTAAACATAAGGGTTCCTCCTTTTTTTTGTTTTCGTGTAATTTAAACCGTTAGCTTTCCTTGCGTGCTTTGCACCTTGGAATGTATCCCCCGGTGCTTCTTACCCGACCTTGATCGGGATCTCCTTTGGCTTGGCTTCGGCCTTCTTCGGGAGCCGGATCTCCAATACTCCCTTTGCGTAGTCAGCCTTGATCTTTTCCTGATCCACTGAAACAGGAAGACCGATTACGCGCTGAAAGGAACCGTAACACCGTTCTATTCTGTGAAAATGTTTGTCCTTTTCTTCCTTTTCTGATTTTTTCTCCCCTTTGATCATAAGGTTGTCGCCTGAAAGTGTCACCGAGATATCTTTTTCGTCCATGCCGGGGGCTTCAACCTTGACCACTATTTCATCTTTTGTTTCGGCCACGTCAACGGCAGGAATCCATCTCTCCCTTTCATAACTGAGTGGTTCACGTCCGAAAAAGGACTCCATGAGACGATCCATCTGCCGGCGCAAAGTCGTAAGTTCGCCAAACGGTTCCCACTTGACAATTGCCATAATGATCCTCCTTTCTTGGTAATTCCAAATCCTGAACCAGACTACATGGGGCCGACCCAGCCCGCTTCAATACATCCTCCTACCCCCCAGGAGGAAATAGTCTATGGTTTAATTTTTTTAGTATGTTACGAGACCTAACGGCTCTTGAGTAACTAATGCTTCCATTGTTTTAATTAAGTATGTGCATATAGAAAGTAAATGGGGTGAATCCCTTAATTCATAAAGAAAGACACCCCATTTGGAGACCGGCTCTGCATGTAGAGGCCTGGCCTGCCGCCTCCTTCACAAGCATCCGTCCTTTCCGGGATCATGAAGCTCGTAGCATCCGTTGTCGGAAAAAAGGGATTTGATCAACGCGGAAATATCTGCCAGGTTCAGTGAGCTCTTTGAAAGAAAGGCATCGGCCCCGCCATCGTAAGCCGCCTCTCTGTATTCCCATAAATCATAAGCTGTAAGAATGATAATGGCTATTTCAGGATGACTTGCCTTGATTCTCCTGGTAAGCTCAAGACCGCTTTCGCCGGGCAACCGGATGTCCATGAAGATCACGTCAGGCAGAAAAGCCTTGATTTTTTGCAGGGCCTCGGTTGCATCCAGAGCTTCCTCGATAAGCATGAAGGGGAAGCGCTCACACAGGGCCTCTTTAAAGGTCTTGCGGAAGGTAGCGCTGTCGTCAACGATTAGTGTCTTCAACATTCTGATTTACCTGATGGCTGTAATTGTGTGTGTCTTATTTTTTGTTTACAAGCTTGCTTCCGAATTGTTAATACGGTATAGAATGTATATTCTGGAGCGGGATAGTGTATTTTTTCGATATACCTCGGAAGGTTGCAAATTGCGTTTTTTTCGGTGAGCAATGAGCATCAAGAGCAAGGCGCGAAGACGCGTAATAGCAGGCTATTGCAAGCCTGAGCAACGCAGCCATTGGTGTTCATGGCCAGCGAAAAACCGCAATTTGTGGCCTTTCGAGGTATAACTCAAGGATAGCGTTGTGAAGAAACCATATCGCATCGTGATAGCGGAAGATCACACGATACTCAGAGAAGGACTGCGATCCTTGCTCTCTTCGAATCCTGATTTTGATGTTGCCGGGGAAGCAGAAGACGGCCGCGATGCTATCAGATCTGTACAGAAATTCAAGCCTGACCTTGTGTTAATGGATCTTTCCATGCCCAAGATGGATGGCCTGGATGCAATCAGAGAAATCAAGAAGCAAAGTCCCAATACAAAGGTCCTGGTGTTGACAGTTCACAAGGCAGAGGAATACGTGTTCGCGTCGTTGAAAGCCGGCGCAGATGGATACGTCCTGAAGGACGCCACCCACGCGGAGCTGAGGCTGGCTATAGAAAGCGTTCTGGGCGGCAAGCCTTATATCAGCCCGGGGATTTCAGAAAAGCTGGTTGCAGGGTATTTAGAAGGGAGAAAACCTGTAAAGGCCGAGTCATCATGGGAGAGCTTGACCCAGAGGGAGCGACAGATCCTCAAACTGATTGCCGAGGGCTATAAGAACAAAGAGATTGCCGGCTACCTTTACATTAGTGTAAAAACCGTAGAGAAACACAGGGCCAACCTCATGAAGAAGTTGAGCCTCCACAATGCCTCGGCATTAACAGCTTTTGCCATGAAAAAGGGGCTGATTACGGAATAGAGTTTTTTTGTTTTAATCATACAAGGTTTTAGATAGAAGAGTCCGGTGGCCACGACGCCGAAATAGCGGTTCCAACCCCTGGTGTGGACTTGATAGCAAAAGACCCACCCGTAAGTTCAGTTCGTTCTTTCATGCTGGTAATCCCAAAACGCTTCTCTGAATTCTTCAAATAAAGCGCCTTTCCCGGATCAAACCCACGGCCGTTGTCCTCAACAGTCAACGCTATGGCATCGTCTGTTTTCTTGAAGCAAAGACGCACGAAATTCGCATCGCTGTGCTTGGCTATATTGTTCATCGCTTCCTGCAAGACCCGGAAGATGACCATCTTCAAAGGCTCAGGCACTTCATTTTCCTGCACAGCCACGTGTTTTTCGATTCTAATGTCCGAGTAAATCATCTGAAATTCACGGCAAAACCAGTTAATAGTCGCCAGGATGCCAAGATCATCCAGCATAGAGGGCCGCAAGTCTGTGTGGATTCTTCGGACTTCTTCAATGGCCTGCTGAACCAGGGGGATAACGGCCATCAATGATTCCACTTGTGCCTCAGCCGTACGTCCGGCTTTTTCGTCCAGGCTGTTTTCCAGCCCAAACTTTATGGCTGTCAGGGATTGTCCTATGCTGTCATGGAGTTCCTGAGCAACCCGTTTTTTTTCATTTTCCTGGGCTGTCATGAAATGCTTCTGGCTTTCCCTTAAAGCCCCTTCCGCCTTAATGCGTCTGGTAACATTTACCAGCCCCAGGATAAGTCCTTCCACCTCCCCGGAACCCTTTTTTACAGGCTGAAGGGTCCAGTCCCAATACGTTATCCCACGTTCCGGATATTCTGCATACTCAAAAGGCTTCGCGTAGGCAGTATATGGTTCACCTTTTTCAACAACACGACTGAAGATCGACCGGTTGTCTTCATTGGGGTACAGCTCAAAATGGTTCTTGCCTGCAAAAAATGCTGGGTCGCGGCCATCCGCCACTGTATAAGCATGGTTTACCCTGATTAAGTTGAAATCCGTGTCCATGTAAGCAATCAACATATGGGTCGTCGAGAAGACCTTCTCCAGAAACTCGTTGGTGTTGCGCAGCGCCTCCTCAATGGACTTCCTCTCTGCGCCTTCTTTCTCTAACTCCCTGACCCTTTTTTCCAATTCTTCATAAGTCCGTTTTTTCTGCATTTCAGCGCACTCCTGTTGGCAGGCTCTGTAAGCTCCTTTTGACACCATTGAGCACACGTGACCCGTAGGTCCGGTGGTGTGGGAGGGGCGCTCAACTTAGGTTATAGTTTCACGCGTCTAAGTCTGAGCGAATTACTGATCACGGAAACTGAGCTAAAGCTCATTGCTGCTGCGGCTATCATTGGTGACAACAGTATTCCAAAGAACGGATACAATATTCCTGCGGCAATTGGAACACCAGCCGTGTTATAAATAAAGGCAAAGAACAAATTCTGTCTGATGTTACGCATGGTGGCTCGGCTTAATCGTCTGGCTCTGACAATACCCAGCAAATCGCCTTTCACTAAAGTGATACCGGCACTTTCCATTGCTACATCGGTACCTGTACCCATTGCAATACCGACTTGTGCCTGAGCCAGTGCAGGGGCATCATTGATACCATCACCCGCCATGGCGACAATACGGCCTTCTGCTTGAAGCTGTTTAACGACTTCGGCTTTTTGTTCAGGCAATACTTCAGCTTGTACTTGATCGATCTCCAGTTTGCTTGCAACAGCTTCTGCGGTGGCACGGCTGTCACCTGTGAGCATTACTATCTTGATACCTTCGGCATGCAAATCGCGGATAGCTTCCGGTGTTGAGTCTTTGATGGGATCAGCGACACCAATCAAACCTGCTGCCTTGCCCTTAATAGCAATCAACATAACAGTTTTACCCTCAGAGCGTTGTTTGTTCGCTTGTTGCGGCAACTCTCCAGCATTGATGCCCAGGCTTTCCAGTAGTTTTATATTACCTACCGCCACCGCATGTCCATCAACTTCACCCGTGACACCCTTGCCGGTAATGGACTGGAAGTTATTGGTCTTAACCAACTCAACCCCCTTCTCTTGGGCTCCATATACAATAGCTTCTGCCAACGGGTGTTCGCTGGCACGCTCTAAGCCGGCAGCTATACGTAATACTTCATCTTCGGTAAACCCTTCTTGGGCTTGCACGGCGACCAGTTTTGGTTTGCCTTCGGTCAGCGTACCGGTCTTGTCCACTACCAGGGTATCGACTTTTTCCATTACCTCCAATGCCTCGGCATTCTTTATTAATACTCCGGCCATAGCGCCACGCCCCGTTCCCACCATGATAGAAATAGGTGTAGCGAGTCCCAGTGCACATGGACAGGCGATGATAAGTACAGCAACGGCATTAACAACAGCATGTGCCAGGCGCGGTTCTGGTCCCACCACCCACCAGACGATATATGAAACCACGGCAACGCCAACCACGGCGGGTACAAAATAACCCGCCACGACATCGGCCAGTTTTTGAATCGGTGCTCGCGAGCGTTGTGCTTCGGCCACCATATTAACTATTTGTGCCAGCAAGGTATCGGAGCCGACTTTTTCAGCCCGCATCAATAAACTTCCTGTTCCGTTAACCGTCGCGCCGATCAGTTTCTCGCCGGCTAACTTTGCAACCGGAATAGGTTCACCTGTGACCATGGATTCGTCCACGTTACTTTCACCATCGATAACCGTACCATCTACGGGAATTTTCTCGCCGGGACGAACACGCAAAGTATCGCCGGGTTGCACCTGCTCCAGGGGTATATCTTCTTCCGTTCCATCATTTCGCACGATGCGTGCCGTATTCGGGGCGAGTCCGAGCAACATCTGAATGGCCGCATTGGTTCGTGAGCGGGCGCGTAATTCAAGTACTTGCCCCAGAAGCACCAGCGCCGTGATTACGGCTGCGGCTTCAAAGTAGACATCTACCAAACCACCTTCCATTTGCATGATGGGTGGGAAAATCTGTGGGAACAATAAGGCCACTACACTATATACCCAAGCTACTGAGACACCCAGTGCAATCAAGGTAAACATATTGAGATTCCAGGTCTGGACGGACTGCCAGCCTCGAACGAAAAATGGCCAACCACCCCACCATACAACAGGTGTTGCCAATGCAAACTCAATCCATTGAACTGTTTTCATGGAGAGTCCATCCGGTAACCATGCAGGAAACAAATCAGCAATCATCGCCAGGATAAACACTGGGAAAGCAAGCACGGTGCTGACCCAAAAACGACGGCTCATGTCGATGAGTTCTTCATTTTTTTCTTCAACTTTTACCGTAACCGGTTCCAGAGCCATACCACACTTGGGGCAATTACCAGGATGATCCTGTACTACTTCAGGATGCATGGGACAGGTGTATTCGGTTTTAGTCGCAGTTACAGGTACTCCCATTGTCTCCAATGCCATACCGCACTTGGAGCAATTACCAGGCCCCTGCTGTTGAATTTCAGGGTGCATAGGGCAGGTGTATATACTTGACTCGTCACCTGTTTCATGAGGTGGTAAAGTTTTCTTTTCAATATATCGTTCCGGGTGCTCTTTAAATTTGTGCAGGCAATATTCACTGCAGAAATGATAATGTTTGTCCGCATAATGGTAATAGTATTTGGAGTCACTCGATACCACCATATTACAGACAGGATCTTTTCGTTGCCCTTTTTCTGGATTTAGTTCTGCACTCATGTCTCTGTCCTCCGCCTTTTAATCGTGCATTTCGGAAAAACCCGCCGCTTTAGCCTCCAAATTTCCGCTTCATCCTCAAATTTCATCCTCAAATTTCACCCATAGCTTTGCTTCTCATTTGAATGACAAGGATGTAGACATACTGGTTATCCAAAGTCTATTGGGGCATTCTACCACTAGAAGTACTGAACCGTATATTCATCCTTCTTTGGATAAGATAAGGCATGCGATGGAGAAATTGCCGGGCGTAGTGTATATGAAAGAACTTGTGGAATCGGGAATATTAAATTTGAAATTTCAATCAGAGTATCATAAAAGGGAGTAATTGAATGTCCAGTTGAAAGTTCTACTCCTTGCTAATAATACTTTGGTCATAAAGTAATACAGGACAGGTGCATCCTTACCATGAACAACTTTTATCGATTACTACTTTTTTGTTGAAATTTGCGTCGGCTGAATTAGCCTGGTTATACGGCATTATTGTCTTTCTAAACATCTATAAATTGCCATCATTGTACCACTCGCACTTGAAAACGCTGCCATTCTCCAGGGTATGTCTCATTACCCAGATCATATGAAGGACCAAATTTCCACACACCTGGAACATCGACAATGATACTATCTTTGGTCAGAATTTTTTCGTTAGGTTGAATTGTCTTGTTTTCGTTTGTATGGCCAAAATCCCTATTGTTTCCATCAGGGCCACGTCCTATAATAAATGTTTCCAATACCTTAATTGGGTTCTTACTAACATTTTGTAATGTGAACTCTACAGTAATGTGATCATTAACTTGAGGAGGTTTATGAACAGATTTTGCCAATACATTTAGAAGCTTGAACCCGTGTATAGATATATTAGAATCTTTATAGGAATATATAGTTCTGTCTGTGTTGTTATCAGAGGGGATAATCTGGTTAACCACCTGGATAACAAATGGAAAACAAAATATTAACCCTAAAAATCCTGAAATAATCCTAGCCCATCTTGGCACTTTTGGAATTTTGATTTCCTTTATAACAAAACCTCCTCCTACAATAGCAATTAAAATGAAAAGAATTCCGGCTAATAATGCAATTGTGTTTGGGTCCATGTTATCAGCTCCTCCGCGGTGAAGTAATGCAACTCATATCCCAATTCAATGTAGTGGCCGTATAACCCTGCGGCTCACCAGTGCCAAAAGCTTCCACAAAACTTGTAAAATGCGAAATCGTTTCGTAAACTATATGATTTTTTTAAGCGGCACTGCTTTTGGCATCTGGTGCAGCCGCTTGTTGGACGAAGCCGCTACGCGGCAGAAAAAAAATCAAAAATAGTGTATAACTCCTATACTTGTCCAATTTCGGGCACTTTTAAAAAAGGAGTATACACCATGAATCAAACAGAAGTAAAACGATTTAATGAACTCTATCAACGTCACCTGAGGTTACTCAAACTTCAGGGCAAAAGTCAGAAAACCATTGATGCATACTCTCGGGCTGTCCGCCGAATCAGTGAACATTTTGATTGCTGCCCCGATCAATTGACCCCTGAACAATTAGAAATCTATTTTGCCAGACTGGTTGAGACCCACTCATGGAGCACAGTCAAAATAGATCGAAATGGCCTGCAATTCTATTGGCGGTATGTGCTCAAACTTGATTGGCAATGGGTTAATATTATAAAGCCTCCAAAGATCCATACAATACCTGATATTCTTACCCCTGTTGAAATAGAGCAACTCATTGGGAAAACACGAAAACTGCGCTATCGTGTTTTTTTATTAACTACCTATTCAATGGGACTTCGTTTAGAAGAAGCCTTATCTCTTCAAGTCGGTGATATTGATGCCGGGCTCAAACGGGTTCATATCCGCCGTGGCAAAGGACATAAGGACCGGTTGGTACCATTACCTGATCTCACTTTACTGGGATTGCGTGCACTCTGGAATAAGCATCGTCATCCCAATTTGATATTTCCTAATGCCAACGGCTCTCTTAAAACAATTCAACAGGCAACAACTCATATGGATAGAGGAGGTGCACAAAAAGCTATGAAAATGGTGGTCACAGAATGTGGCATTAAAAAAAAGTCTCTATACACTCCCTTCGCCACAGTTTCGCCACTCATCTCCTTGAACGCGGCTTAAGCCTTCGTCATATCCAAGCACTGCTCGGCCATGCCAGTCCTACGACAACTGCACGTTATGCTCATCTGACTGATGTCACTGAAAAAGACAGCATGATCACCATTAATGAGCTGATTAACACACTTCGTGTCGACTTAAGGAAGGTGTAGTTATGGAAATGGCCTCTATTATTAATCAATATTACGATGCATTTATGATCAAGTATGCTGATACTGCATTGCCTGGTCATCTGAAGGCAATGAATGCCATTCTTGGTTGCCGTACACCTGATTCCGGAGAACTTTATGTGCAGTGTCCTAACTGTAGTCACGCGGAATGGCGACCTCTATCCTGTGGACACCGTAGTTGCCCAAAGTGTCAGAACTATGCAGTTAGTCAATGGATTGACCGGCAACAGGCCAAGTTGCTGCCTGTCCTTTATTTTATGGTTACTTTTACATTGCCATATGAACTAAGGTCATTAACCTGGTACCATCAAGAAACGGTGTATTCTATTTTTTTCACTTGTGTTGCCAGTACACTGAAGGATTTTGGTTTAAATCCAAAAAATCTGGGAGCAGAAATTGGTATGACCATGGTCTTGCATACGAATAACAGAAAACTGGACTTTCATCCTCATATTCATGTGGTGGTGCCAGGCGGTGGTGTGGATAAACGCAGGCGCCAATGGAAAAAGAAAAAAGGTAAATATTTATTCAATAAAAAAGCCATGGCTAATGTTTTTCGGGCCCGTTTTTTGACGGCTTTAAATGAAGCCGGATTTTCCATCCCAAAAAGAGTCCCTAAAGAATGGGTAGTTGACTGCACTCATGTGGGCAAAGGGATAACCGCGCTGAAATACTTATCCCGGTATTTATACCGTGGTGTTATCAGTGAAAAAAATATTGTTTCAAATCAAAATGGTCAGGTAACTTTTAAGTATATTGAAAGCAAAACCGGTAATACACTATATCGCACCCTCAAAGGAGAGGATTTTTTGCACCTCATCTTGCAACATGTTCTACCCAAAGGATTGCGGAGAGTCAGGGACTATGGGTTTCTTCATGGTAATGCAAAAAAGTTGCTGTCTCTGGTGCAATTGATTTTGCATGTTGTTATTGAAGTGATTAAACAGCGTCCAAGACCTGTTTTTAAGTGTCCGCATTGTCAGTCGCCAATGGTTATTCTGGGATTCCGTCAATTTGTATGGGAATCAGGATAGCTCTTTTTTATGGCAAAGGCTTGCAATTCATTCAAAACAGGAGGAAAAAACTTTTATGAAATAGTTAATTTTTTGAAGCCTATTACAGGTTAAGGCACTCCCACGCCTCGAAAAAAGCGCGCTTCTTGAAAACGCGCTTCCCACCCTTGTTCAAAAAAAGATATTTTCTTATATACAGAATATGCAGATACACCGGGCTTGTCCAACAACCGGATAAGATCGTGGTTCGCTTCGCTCACACAATCTATCCTTATTCGTTATGCCACTGCTTGGCTAAAGCTTACTATCTCAACGTCAATGTGTGCTTTTACGGTATGTTTTTTAGAAAGATAATCATCAATTGCATCAAGTGTTTTTGCATGAAAATATCTTTCTCCGCATTCAGTGCATACTTCAGCATTAACGTCTTCGACGATGTATAACTTTTTGTTGAGCCAATGTTGACGCTTGACACTTTTTTTCTTTGTCTCTCCACCACAGAATTCACATAACATAAGTTCACCTATAAAGCGTATACAGTGATGATTACAAGATTTGTATCTTCTCGAAATCGGCACAATACATGAATTAGCCTTCCGTCCATTGATGGGCCTTCTATACGATACCTCGTTCCACGAACATCCAGGGTCATCTTTTTTTCTATCCACCCTTTCAAAATGGCATTTTCTACATCTTTACGGTCGAGACTATCGTTTAGCATTTCTTCTTCAGCATGGGAGGCAAGATAATAATTCCGATCGATTATCTTCTGTCGAATTTTATGTAAGGTTGCCATTATTTTAGATTTTTTATAGGCATAACGCCAGCTCTCACCAGAGATGGCCGCTCTTTGGCCCGAATCCGGTACCAGAGCCAGGGTATGCAAAATTTAAGATTCAAATCCATTATAAGCATATATACCGAAAGATAATGTATATGCAGATAATACCACATATTCCCATCCGCTCGTATAACCTCCTTCAGCAAGGAGAAGATATGCGATTCGCGATATCAGTCCTAAACAAACAACAGTTGCGCAACCTGATACGATTTTTCTTAGATTGCTTTCCTTTGATTCTTTGAAAATCATAGTTGCCCCTATAACACACCCAATAGTCATACATGCTAAAAGCAATGATCGCCACCAATCAAAATTTCTGTAGTAAGCAAACAAATAGGCTTGTAAAGCAGATAGAATTGAGGCCATCGCAAGAAAAAGAAAACTGAAGAAAATTCTCATTATTGTACTCCAAACCTGCTAATGATAATTTGCACTGGCTCAGGGGCGACGCGTCAGCGGCGTCTCTCTGTAGCCAAATGTTAGGCATTAATCTTACATTATTCCCTATAATCACAATATTTGTCTTTTACTACTCGGCAACAGGCTTTATTCCTTATATAATCTCGGGATGTGTAATGAGACTCGTATCTACTTTTTTATTGGTCTCTCTATGCCGTCTATTACAATATATTTTGGTCCACCGTTTTCCACAGCCGGTATAATCTCCTTGGGCGCAGTAATTTTCGACTCAACAGCTCCAAATTTATTTGAATAATTGCCAACAATGAAGGTGATGAACCATGGTCTATCCCCAGTTTGTTGCCTGTTGTCTGGAATCCAATATCCATTCCATTCTTCAGGTTTCATCCACAACCAGTAGACGTTTGTATTAAAGGAAGAAATATCCCCTTCTCTATCATTATCATAAGCTGGATTTTTGAAAAATGCGAAAAAAGAGTCTTTAATTTTCGTCGTTTGTTCATATTTTATACTGAACTCTCCTTCAAACCCTGCCCCAATTATCCCTGCTATCTCCTTTCCTACTTTTATAGAAATATACCCACCTGTGCTCTTAGTCTTTGTTTCATTTAAAGCGAAACTTACTTTAGTTTTTGAATTACTGTCCCATGATGCACCTGTACTCATACTGTCACTATCATAATTATCTAATTTTATCTCATTATTATAAGACCTTAGATCGCCTAAAGCACGTTTGGGTAAATTTTTAAAATTAGTTACACCGCAAGGATGTGAAAGAAGATGTGCACCTGTTATTTCCACTACAACCAGCTCTTTATCGGTAGATGTTCCTTCCTCTGTATAAAATTTGTATGTCGTTACCTTCGTGATTGGTGCCAGATAGATGACACTAACATGTTGGTTAAGTGATTTGGGAGGATAGAGATATGACATAGAAAATGAGTATGAAACAGATGTTGATATACTTGTAGATTGAGTCCCTTCCTTTGTCAATCCAACATTAACCTCGCAATTAACAGGACTTTGTTTTCCTGTCTCTGCATAAATACCTGCCTTGAGCTTCCATTCCGTAGTGTCTGTTTCTTCTTTACTATGTTTGAAGGTTACTTCGGTTCGATTATCCTGAATTGTCCCGCCATTTAATACAAATGGGGGAACGTCAATTATTCCCACAACAGGATATAGGTCCCATATACTTTCATCTTTAATCTGTGACCAATCTTCTGTATTTTCGACTTCTTTTTTCCACTTACCGAGGTATTTCGCTTGATAGGCTATTAAATGAGGATCTTTCAATATATGCTCTCTGTTTGACCAGAAAACCATCAAATAGCCCTTAAGACCTTCTTCAACAGTAGTGTCAATTTGATAAGGAGTGTAATAGGCTGCGCCCCGCACATTAAAACAGGTTTCTTTGTTGATACATTCTTTCGTTTCGCCCCAATTTTGTTTAGCCTCGTCATAAAAGCGTACATATACTCTGTCATTAAGCCCCCTATAGAGTAATGCGATACTACCGTTTCCGAGATTTACCAGGTGGGGTGAATTCTTTGTTTTATCTTCTTTAAGAAAGTAGCCTGTTTTACACTTATCGGATATTTGATATTTATTTTTGAGAAAATCGATATGAATTTGATCATCGTTGAAAGAACGATGAGCTAACATGATTCTGTAGTTGCCCTTGCTATTTTCTACTACTTCTGCGCTGGGTGCTGAATCCGTGTATAGATCTTTTCTTACATGAAATGAACCATTTTTTCCTGGCCACCACTTACACCCATCATAGTAAATATAAATAATGTTTTTTCTTTTCTTAAAATAAACTTCAAGTATATTTGTTTGGGGGTTGTAAATGGGTGCCACCTCAGCCTCCGGTTGGATATGGCATTCATAAATAGATTCCCACTCATCATTTCCTTTATAGATTGTATAATAAAGATTTTTATTTATACCGACAAAGAAGACGAATAGCCTTTCCCTGAAAATGACTGGAGATACAATATATTTTGTCGTGATACTAGGAATAATTTCTTTGTCCTCTCCCCAGGAGCCATTGGAGGATAATCTTCTGTAGCGGATTACTTTAGACCGACTTGGATAAAATCCCCAGAGCTCGCGGTTATAATAGATCCCACTAGCACCATTACATACGCCGAACCTGTAATCACTCAACTGTGATTCATCACCTACTCGAAGTGCATGCGGACTTACATCTCCTGTAATCATTTTTGGTCCTCCTTTAACAATTTGGTGGTCACACAAGGACTTTATTTTTTTGTGAGATGATACTATTAGGGCTCCCAACAGAATAGATCTATTCTATTGGGAGCAAGGCATGCACATTTTGAGATGAGTTACCATAAATCTTTTTTTAATGTCAATTTCAGCAATTTGTGTTTTTTCTTTCATTCATTCTCTTTTTTAATTTAAATATTTAGAGGCTAACGGGTTGGCTGAGGTGCGCGCGTTATTTGCGCGTCCCTCTCCAGCCAATTGTTGAGCAATTGAACATTACGATCCAAATAAAAGGGTTGTTCCCTTTACATATTTCTTAAAACCGATACTCAGAGATTTTCTTACTCCTGCATCATCTAACTGATTGTGGGCATATTTTGTGAAAAGTTTTATACCTTCATCGGTAAGCTTAACCCTTGCTTTTTGAGGGTGGACTAGATCATGTAGATATTCTTGCGCCTGCTTAACAAGGGATTCAAGATCAAACCATTTTTTGAGATCATCGTCATCCATCATCTCTTTCTGAATGTGCATATATTTACCCAGTTTGCCATATATCATTCCAAGCCTATTTAGATCAGGGACCGAAATATTAACCACACTGAATCCCATGGATTCATGGATGAGATTGTCAAATTGAATACGCTTTTCAAAAGATGGTTCAATTATCAATATCGCAGCCTTTAAATCCTTTGCTGAGTACAATCTGTTCAATTTCTTGGTCAATTCCCCATCATGAATAAACGACAAGTAATCATATAGGAATGCTTCAATCGCGCAACGTAATTCGTAAGCCACATAGAAAAGCTTGTGGCGCGAAAGCTCGAAATCATTTAGGCCTCGCCGTGATCGATCCCAATAACCATATGCATCCGATCTATATCTTTCGTAATCCATTTTATTGTCTGAACTGCTCAACGACGCGGTCACCAGCACCAGAAGCCAATGATAACTTGGCAAAAGCAAAGTTGTGCTCTGGAATAGCAAAAGCGAAAAACGCGCCGGCTTCAGGTGTCAGGTGTACTGGATGGTTGGACGTCTTTTTCTTTAAAGTTCAATTGGTTGAGGCGCTTTTCTTTCTGCCTCTTCCTTCTCTGTAATAAGAAAATCTATAATTTTTCTTTTGTCCGTTTCGGGCTCAAATAGCTCCCGAAGAGCGTGTAATGCTTCGTATCCATCTGGATTTGTGGAATAGTAAAAATCTTTGGCTAATTCTGAAAATGTTTCTATGTTCCCTTGTTCCACACAAGTACGTGTGTAGTAAGTAATGAGAATGCTGAGAATATTTTCAAATTCATGAAAGAAAGTGAGATCAGATAGGAGATCAATTCTGCAGGGATAATGGTCAAGCCCATATAGAAGAAGGGCTTTGAGATTTTGATTTGCTTCTTTAAAATATCTCCTGAATAAAGGGTAGTTTGGATGTTCAGCATCTTTTTCATGTAAAAATATTTTGAAAATCTCTTCTGATAACTTTTTTTTATTTGCAAAGTAGGCGACTAAATCTCTCTGGTTTTGATTTTCTGGTTTAGCATTTTTTTCTTCTAACTCTTCATAATCCTCTTCCTCATGGTACTCGAAACCTATTTCCTCTAATCTGGCAATATAGTCTTTTGGATTGTTATGAAAAATTTCATTTACTTTCTCAAAAATCATTTCATTTTTTAATTTTTCGTAATCATCCAAAACAGAATCTTTATCTTTTTTGGCCATCTGCGAATTACTTCCTTAGTTTTCTTTAATGTGTTTCGTCCAACGATTGAAGTCAGCGGCTGGCCGAAAACCTTGCCCGTCAGGCCGCCGAGCCCCAACCAGTCCGCTGAACTGACTGGTTGGGGCATTTTCATTATTGGAGAGTTATGCTTCCACTCGGTATAGCTTTTGTATTCTCTTCATAAGTTCGTTGCCAAGTTGAATCATTTGCTTGGAAACCATCAACACAGAAGTAAATGATTCTAGCCCCTGTGGACTTGAATTCAAAAGACCACCTGGCTTTACATCCTGTATCACACCTTCGAGAAGTTGATAAAACTGAACAATTGTAATTTGAAGCTCTGGAGCCAGTGCGCCAATTCTGGTTATATTGCTTTTGTAAACCAAACAATAATCATTGGGGATAATTATTTGATATGTGGCACTAGGAATTGATCCCTTTTTTAATTTCTCAATAATATCTTGCACATCTTCAATATATTGACGGAATCCAATCAACTTTATGGTAGCCGATACCTCCGCATATAATGCAAATGTAAGAGATTTCCTTTCCCTTTTGGCTTTGAAATAATCAATTATTATTGAAGGGATAAATGTTGAGACTGCACCTACGAATGCACCACCAATTGCGCTATAAACAGGGAAATAAGGGTTAGAATCAGATACTAAGGTTTTTAGTTCCTTTAGTATTTCTATGACATTAAGAACGGTTTTTGTATCAACCTCAGACATGATTAATCCCGTTATTTTATTGAGGCCCAACATAGATTAGACGGCCTAATAGCTGTGGCTAATTACGGCTAGATGGGTATTTCCTTAGCTCAAGTATTTTGCTGCCGTGGCCGCTTATTTACAAAAAGTTTTTCAAGAGGTGTCGCTTCGGTAATAACTGCCTGTTGCATGAGGCGGTAGAAGAGTTTACCTCTATACCTTGATAGGCGGCGATTGAACCGGAATGCAAATTCATCCAAATAGTATGGAAGATGGACAGAACTAACTGCTCCTTGGTGAGTCCCCATCAACCAACGTTTCAGAAGGGAGACAACTATGTGTACGTGTGGTAACAATTCCGAAGCCTTTTTTCCGCTGCCTGCTATTTTTCTAATCTCATGACGATAGCCACACTTTTCCAAAGGTGCATAGCCTTTCCATCCATCGGTAATCGTCGTGCTTTCGAGCTCAACGTAATCTTGCACAAAGGGAACCAGACTTTCTGCAGAAGCATCAGGAATGCAGCGAAAACGGACTCGCCCAAGCTTTCTCTCCTCAACGTCGACAGCAATTACGACCAACGCCTTCTTTATGAGCTGTCGACCCTTGCTTCCTTCTTCTTCACCTCCAATATAGGTCTCATCTATCTCTACAACTCCATTGAGTCTATCTCTGCCAGGGCGTATCATGGCCCGCCGAAATTTGTGAAGCCAAGCCCACGCTGTCTTATAACTTCCAAACCCCATTGCGTCTTTAAGGTTCTTTGCACTTGCGCCTGTCTTCTGAGACATCATCCACCACATGACATGAAACCAAATACGCAATGGCTTCCTGGTCTTTTGAAACAATGTTCCGGCTGTTATCGACGTCTGGTGACCACATCGGGCACAATGCATCAGATATCGACTTGTCTTCCAAGCTTTGGCACATTGGCAGCGTGGACATACAAACCCATTTGGCCAGCGCAATCGCTTTATATAGTCAATGCAGTCATCTTCGCTTTGGAATCTATCTATGAATTCCTCGAATGTTTTGGGATAATCTTCCTCCGTCACTGTCAATCTCCTCCCTGATATTCTTTTGTTGGGAGGAGATATACACTAATCTATTACTTGAGTAAAGGGAATACCCATCTACGGCTAATTAACGCCGTAAAATCATAATCTATAAACAATACACTGTATTAATATTAACATTATTTTATATTGAAACGTGAAATACAGCTAAAATACAGCCTATTGCCAATATGCGACTGTTTTCCCGCATAGTGCTTTTTTTGTAAACTTTCTAACTTTATGATATCATAAACAAAATAATACAATTAAGGCGTATATTGATCTTTTAAAAAGCGTTTAAGGCTATAAAAAGTGTTGTGATATAAAATGTTATATGATAATAATACGCAACATGCATTGATATTTCACAAATTCCGATTAGGACATAATGAGGTTACATTTATTTTGCATATTAATAACAAGTTGTCAATATTTAAGATGATAACTTATTGATGATAAAATGGAGTTAAAGATGAAACTATTGGATCAGGTACGTCACGTAATAAGGAAGAAGCATTATTCGATTCGGACAGAACAGGCGTATACAAATTGGATCAGGAAATTTATACTTTTTAATGGCAAAAGACATCCCAAGGATATGGGAGAGAAGGAGATTTCGCAATACATATCATACCTTGCAGTAAAGAGAAATGTTGCCGCAAGTACCCAGAATCAAGCACTCAATGCTGTTGTTTTTCTTTATAAACAATTATTGAATAAAGGCGGCATGGGGGTTAAAAGCGCTCGATATAGTCGAGCAGGGGAAATTTAGAGAAAATTAATCATGAAATTTGACATATTTATCAGACGTACTTTTGAAGCGCTTAAAATATCGTCCCAGAACAGGCTTGCAATACTCCTTGGGATCAACAGAGCCGGGATTACGCAGGCCAAAAACAAAGGAACTGTTCCTGACAAGTGGATATTGGACCTTTACAGGAAATATGGCATAAACCCTGACTGGATTGAGACCGGCAAAGGAAAAATGTTTATCGTGGAAAGGAATGGAAGTATTATTGTTCCGGAGTATAAAAGCGTCACATGTAAAAGCCAGACTCTGCGCTGGTGACGGATCTTTTGAGGTGGATGAGAATATCAGTGATTACTGGATGTTCAGGACAGACTGGCTCAAGCGTAAGGGGTCACCTTCACACATGATCCTTATTGATATTTACGGAAATAGCATGGAGCCCGAACTGAAAGATGGAGATACAGTTCTTATTGATACATCAGAAAAGGATATACTGGCAGGAGCAATATATGCCGTTGGAATTGACGATACAATCATGGTTAAAAGAATAGAAAAGCATCCTGGCAAACTGGTTCTCATGAGCGACAATAAAGATTATGAACCTGTTTACCTGAGTCAGAATGAGATGAACAGCGTTCGCATCATCGGAAAAGTTGTATGGATATCAAGAGATGTAAGATAAGGGCTCGGTCAAAAACAACTTGGCATTTTTGCATCCCAAATTCTAGCAAGTTATTTTTGACCGAGCCCTAAGTGAACCAGCAAATATAGGCTCTGCACCGTATTCAAGCTTGATTATGGTTCATCTTTCTCAATATAGGTACTTGCTGCAATGGCATCCGGATCACCAAACTGAGGAGTCGATCTGGTCATAATAGCCGCATTATACTGGTGTCCCTCTGATAATGACACATAACCATTACTGTCATAATCCGATCCAACGGCTGTTCCACATGGGTTTTGTAAACGTAAGGCGTTCGGAAAGGTATAATTGAATTCTGCGTGATAGATACCATTGCATGTGGATGTGGCATCGTAAGAGCTTTCGATACAGGTGGAAGAAGTCAGAACCACTGTCTTATTGCCGGCATTATTCAAGTTGTCAACCATGCCACCGGAATGACAGGTCATGACGGCAACTGAACGTTTCTTGTAGTCTGGCACATTGTTTATATATCTGGTTAATTCTGTATCCGTGACGCTCTCACCGGTGTTGCTGATCGACATAGAGAGATTACAAGAACCGGGCCCGGAACCTCCTCCGCGTATAGTCCAGCAGTCACAAAAGAAATGTATGATTCCATTGTAGTTGCAAGATGCTTCTGGATTTTGACGCCAGCAGCTTTCTCAGCCATAACATAAAAAGATGTCTTTGGTCCGGCACACAACCGCAAGAATTCGCATACCTCTGCCTTTGTCCCGGCCCAGTAGTCGCGTTTCTCTCGAACTTTATCAAGAATCTTCTTTGCGGCATCCAGCAGTTGTTCCTGATTCATCGTTTCTCCTTGGCTAATGCGGAGCGGTTAGGGAGCGATAGCTCAGCTCCAGCGCCCTGTTGGCTGTTTTTATGTAATGGGAGCTCATAATTTCAAATTTTTCAGATGACTATTAATAAGCTTAATATCTAACTCATCAGGATCAAATTCTCCACCAACCCACTCAAGCATAGATTCGTGTTCTTCGTGCTTTGGGTTTTGAATAGCCTCTAAAAAATCAGAATACCCCCAAATACCTCCACAATCTTCAGGTGGGCATGCCTTCTTGCCCTTGATTACTATTGGGGATTCGGAAAAATCTAATGGCAAGGTTTTTTCTAAAACGATCTTATGATTCCAGCTATCTCCAAAATCGTATTCGTAGGTAAAATTGTCTTTGGGATTGGAAACAAGGTCGTATAAATAAATCTTACGCTCATCAATCACATCCATCTCAAAATCCGGATCTGGAATTCCGATATAAGAGTCCCCAACTATATACTGGTGCAGATGACAATCAAACCATCCCATGGAAACCTGTAAAACGGAGTGTAGCTGATCTAATCTAATGTTATCCTTGACAATTAACCTTCTCCAAATTGGTGGCTTGCTCCCTATCAGGGTTACTTTTATTTGATATAATGATTTTGAT
>JAJSZT010000015.1 GCA_030272815.1 Deltaproteobacteria bacterium | reverse complement strand
TCCAATCTCCGCTTCCAACTTATGTAAAGCGAGGGTTTCTTCACACTCTTGTAACGTCATATAGCAATCTTTATAAGCTTCAGTTTGCCCTTTGTCTTTAGTCGAAACACACCAAACCTGGGATGGCAAACGGCCACATCTCGATGCATTATGCGAATCGAGCTGCTTTTGAGCCGCGAATAACGCATCCAAGCAATCATTATCTGATTCAAACGTCCCAAAATAGAGTCGGGTCTTACCCCATTTGTCGAATATGACGTAAGGAAGCTTCTGCGGAACTGGCGATGGCTTTGAGCCACTATGTTTAAGAATTGTCTCCTTCAGGTCTTCCCACACTTGTAACCGACAATTTGTACTCTCTTGAAGCGCCTTCACGAGGTCCTTCTGAAGAAGACCCTTATACTCTGATTTTTGATACTTTACCGCCCCTTCCACGCCTAGATCCGCTATCTTCTTAATGATTCCGCTCAATTCCACTTTGGCCTTTCCAGATAGTTCAAGGTTATCCCCTGTGCCATCTAAAGGTATGTCCTTGCACAGTCTGTCTGCGAAGTCCGCGATGATGTTCAAAGCTCTTTTCCGTTCAGCTAGGAAATCTTGCGCTGAGGCATATTTTAACGTTAACGGAAAACTCAAAACAGCAAGTAAGGCTATTGAGAGTGCGTTTTTGCAAAGCCGTTTCATCATACCTTCACCTCCAATCTGTGTTTGCCCAAGTCATTCTATTGTTCTGTATATCTCCATAGTATCGAAAATTTATTCACATCGTTACGCAGCAATCAACTCATTGTCGTTTTACCGTAAGTTGAAGTTTTGACGACTACTCTGTCAACGTTTTTCTTGTATCTCAAAAATATTTTCTTGACAAGTTTTTTGTGTTATTTTACTAAATACTTCTGGATATCATTCCATATGGAAAGATATAAAATTTCTGGAGATCTCCATCATGCTTAATATTCCGTCATCTTTACGAGTACAGTTTGAGGGATATTTACGACAAAAGGTTATTCCGAAAAATAATCAGGCTGTATATCAGAAGTGGTTGCGCTATTATCTGGATTTTTGTCGGAAGTATAATTTTCCGCAAACACAATTCCTGTTGATGTATGCTATGTGATTATTTATACTAAGAAAAACAGAGTAAACAAAAATATCGAAATATTGCTAATACCCCGTTCTTCCGCCAGCTATTACGCCTACTTTTTTCACCCGCCTAGAATCTGGATTCGGACTGTCCCTGAATCCTTTAGCATCTTTTGTATTTCTGCTGGTAAATAGATTTGATGATTTCCGGTAATGGCCAACCGACCAATGTAGGATTCTCCTGTTTTTAGATTCATTATCCGGACGGTCACTTTCTGCTTGTTTTCTGTGCTAATACCCTCTTTGGCAGCAAGCTCCCTCTTTTCCTTTGGGATAATAATCTGCTCTTCATAGCCATCCTCAGCCACTTCCTATTCGATCAATCGCATAATATACCTCCTTTAATCTTGATTTGGTTTTTTCTTTGAAATGATGACGTACCTGCTGGGTACACCGATTATTTTTTTCTTTTGCATGGCAGATACTACATTTGCCTTAAAACGCTCTGAGGAGAGTGGTGCCTGAAAAATATGGGTTTCCTGCCAGCCGCTTTGATTTAGAATCCAAAGGTAATCATTGATTAAAATCGAATTCACACGGGTCTCATTTTTGGCAGGGATGTTTTGGAAATCGCGCCAGTCAGCATTGATCAATGCCATCTGTGTGCTCTTTTTGGCGTTCAGGTGTGCCAGCGCAAAAAAGCTTTCCAGAAATTTTAGATAGTTCGCTTTGGACATTCCTGATATGCCATCAGGATCGTAGTTGTTTGATTGCTTTTTAAAATAAGGCGGATCAAAAATAATCAGATCCGGTTTGGTTTTACCTTTTATTGGCCATTTTAAATTGGTGATATCCCAGAAACAGGGTTCAATTTCCGGTCGTGTATCCGGCCGATCGTCCATGTCAAAGCTCCAGCATTTCCGGTTAAACGCGAGACAGGTGTCAGCCACCACTCCACCGCCTGCCATGGGATCAAACACCAGATCGTTCTGATCTGAAAAATAATACAGAATGTGTGCAATCATTTGGGCCGGGATTCGACCGGGCCAATCGTCTCCGAAACGTTTATCACAATCATTCCAGTTCCACAGGTCCCATGTCCTTAAACCCCAGTTAAGTTCTTTAAATCGTTCGAGATCATCTTTGCCTTTCAAAGATAGCGACCAGACCATCGGCTCAGTCCAACCATGCTTTTCAGCTACTTGAGGGACTGTGAAACCTTTTAATAAGTCGGTATTTAGCGGAATTGCCAATGATGGCATTTTCGCTAAATGGTCGGATAAAGTCCTCTGCGGGATATTGAATCTGTTTGCAATCCTTTCTTGTGGCAGACCAAGCCGGTGCAAACGAAATATCTTGAGATCCAATTCCATCTGGGTTGAGGCTCTTAAATCAGCAATATACGCGTCGACTGCCTGCCTTGAACGACCGATTGCCTGCCCGATCTCAAAAGATATCAAACGGGGATTGTTTTCATATGCCCGTCGGGCCGTCGTTCTGGCTTCATCTTCAGTTAACTGGAGAGGGCCTATTGCCTTTTTCGCTGCATAGAGGATGGGATCAACACCATCCAGCGTTATAATGAGAACCGATATTTCGGTTGCGCCGATCTCCTTGTATGCATGCCAGCGATGGGCTCCGTCAAGAATTCGGTATTTATCATCATATTCCGGATGAATCTGCACTTCGACAGGATCAATCTTGAACCCATCGCGCATGTTTTCGGCAAACATCGAGACGCGTTTTGGATAAACACCGCTTCTCGGATATATTTCCTCATCCAGGATTATTTGTGTAGTGGGAACTGTGCAGGCTGTTTTTGCCATGATGCCATTTTCTGCAATAATCAGGTTTAAATTGATGCAAAAGCGCCTCTTTTTTCTTTAAATTAGAGTAATTTTTAAAGAAATTCAACTGCTTGCAATGTGAGCATATGCACTGTGGTTGTGGATGGACTCAAAATTTTCAGCACTAACGGAAAACCAGGTCACATTATCGTCTTCTTTAAGCTTTATGGCTATATCCCTTACAATATCTTCAACAAACTTCGGATTACTGAACCCGTATTCCGTTATATACTTTTCGTCAACCCGCTTCAGAACAGAATATACTTCGCTTGATCCAGACTTCTCAACAAGTTCGATCATATCTTCTATCCATATAAATTTCTTGAATCTGATGCTAAGCCTGACTTCCCCGCGCTGATTGTGAGCTCCAGCCTCACTTATTTCCTTTGAACAGGGACATACAGAAGAAACAGGAACAATCACTTCTGACACAAAATCAATCTTACCATCAGGTCCGCTTGATCCTGTAAGCTTGCAGGTATAGTCCATAAGGCCCGGTGAGCTGCTAATCGGAGCCTTTTTTTCGATAAAATAGGGAAAGGTTACTTCGATGTGAGAAGAAGCGGCATTTAAATGTTTTTTCATCTGCTCGAGAGCATCTGATATTTTTTTTAAAGAAACTTCCGGACGCAAAACGTTGAGGATTTCCACAAAACGGCTCATATGTGTGCCCTTGTATTTGTGGGGCAAATCAACATACATGTTTATCGTAGCAACTGTATCCTGGCAACCGTTTCTCCGATCAAGAACAGTTATGGGATATCGAAGATTCTTTATTCCTACCTTGTCTATGGTTATGTTGCGGTAATCTCTCTGATTCTGGGTATCTTTCATGCTTCAAGCATATACTCTGTTTTTATATGGCTCATGGCACGAAATATATTACCCTTAATTTTTTTATTGCTGCTGTATAGCCGCTTCAGAAGAACTTTTATTTCCTGCCGCTTTGAAGTCTTTGCGCTTGGACATGGATTGACAAAAACCGGAAGTTTCTCTTCGAATGTAAAGCGTTTAATTGTATTTTCATCTATAAAAGCCATGGGCCTGATTATTTTAAATCTTCCCTGGAAAAAAGGCTGGGAAGGAACCATTGTGCTTATTTCTCTAGCATAGCACATATTCAAAAAAAGGGTCTCGATAATATCATCCTTGTTATGCCCCAGTGCAAGTTTATTACATCCCAGTTCCTCCGCAATTTCAAAAAGCCGCTTTCTGCGCAGCCTTGAACACAAAAAGCAGGGATTCTCACGATTTTCTATGCTGTGCGCCAAAACTCCATGATCGGTATGGTCAATTCTAAGATTAAAACCAATTTTACGACAATATTTTTCAAGCTGCCGGCTGAAGCCTCCCTTAAATCCCGGATCAATGTAAACAGCAAACAGCTCGTAATTCACCGGTATGCGGTGTTGACGTTCTTTTAAAATCCACATCATTGCCAGGCTGTCTTTCCCGCCTGACAGCCCTACCGCTATTCGATCTCCTTCTGATATCATATTATAACGGTGCATGGCTTTGCCTGCAGATCTGTTCAGCGCCTTATATGTATAACTGTGTCTTGGCAAAACAAGAGGCTTTCTTAACTATTTTCTTTATTTTCTTTTTCCTTTAAAATTATCTTACCTGCAGCAATTTCTCTCAGAGAAACAACGATATCTTCATTTTTCGGTGAACTTACTAAGTATTCAGATCCATCACGGACCTGTCTTACGCGGTTAACAGCCATGTTGCATAGCAAGAAACGGTTTGATACGCGTTTCATGCAGTCCTCAATTGTAATACGTGCCAAAGCAAAACCTCCTTATCTTCTTTTTTACAATATATCCACCAATTCATAATATCTTTTTCCACCTGGAGCCTGCAATATAATCTCTTCGCCAGACTTCTTCCCTATAATTGATTTTCCGAGCGGCGAAGTAATAGATATTCTGCCCTTTTCTATATCAGACTCAGTTGGTCCCACAAGCTGATACTCAAATGTTTCACCTGTATCAATATTTTCAAGAACAACCGTGCTGGCAAATACAGCGCGATCCTTTGGAAGCGTATCCGGATCAACTATATCCGCAGTGGCCAACCTGTACCCTATTTCCATCAATCGGCCTTCAATGAATGCCTGTCTGTCTTTGGCTGCTTCAAATTCCGCATTTTCACTAAGATCTCCATGCGCACGGGCCTCTTCAATTGCCTTTATGTTCATAGGCCGATCGATCTTTTTTATCTTTTCTATTTCTTTCTTCAGGGCTTCATAGCCCTCTCTTGTTATAGGTATTCTCTCCAACTCTAAACTCCTCAAAACTTACGTAACAGTTCGCTGTTCACGGTTGTCGGTTTACAGTTTTTTCAATAAAGCATGCAACGACTGAAGCATTTCAACCGTGAACTGTAAACTGTTAACCGTGAACGGTTACAAACTTATAGATATTTGTCTGCCAGAATTTCTGCTATCTGAACCGTATTGGTTGCAGCGCCTTTTCTGATATTGTCGGCAACAATCCACATATTAATGCCGTTCTGAATTGATTCATCATTGCGTATGCGTCCAACCAGCGTTAAATCCTGGCCGGCCGCATCAATAGCAAGAGGGTAGATATTATTTGCAGGATCATCCACAACTTTAATGCCCGGCTCATTTTCAAGAAGAGATTTTACTTCGTCCGCTGAAATATGTTTTTTTGTCTCAATATTGACTGACTCGGAATGGCTATAAAATACAGGGACTCGGACAGTTGTAGCTGTAACCCCTATTGAATCATCTTCGAAAATTTTCCTTGTCTCGTTAACCATCTTCATCTCTTCTTTAGTATAACCGTTTTCCAAAAATACATCTATATGTGGAAGACAATTAAAAGCAATTCTGTGCGGATAGACATTAATTTCATAATCCAAAAAATTAATCATAGACCGGGTCTGATCAAAAAGTTCATCTATCGCCTTCTTCCCTGTTCCAGACACGGCCTGATATGTAGAAACAACAATTCTCTTTATTCCGCACTTTCTATAAATAGGATTAATAGCGACAACCATCTGAATTGTAGAGCAGTTCGGATTCGCTATTATTCCCTTGTTTGTATAATCCGCAACTGCATGAGGATTTACTTCCGGAACAACGAGCGGTACATCAGGATCCATACGCCATGCGCTTGAATTGTCAACAACCACGCAGCCGTCCTTTGCGGCAATAGGAGCAAATTTTTTACTTGTGCCCCCACCTGCTGAAAAAAGCGCAATATCAACGCCTTTAAAAGAACTCTCTGTCAATTCCTCAACATCAATCAAATCTCCCCTGAAACGAAGCTTGCGACCTGCAGAACGATGAGAGGCTAAAAACTTAACCGAACTTAAGGGAATGTTGCTTTCCTCAAGACAGGTTATCATCTGATTGCCTACGGCGCCTGTTGCGCCTGCAACAGCAACATTAAACTTCTTACCAGACATAATTAGTCTCCATATTATTTAGACTGAAGGCTGAAGACTGAAGACTGAAGCTCCCTTCCACCTTCAGCCTATCTTTTAATATAATCTACAACTAGATCTCCGACCTCTTTTGTAGTATATCCCATCCTGCCGGCAGCTACGTCTTTTAAATCATCACGTAACACCCTTATAACGCTCTCTTCGATCATAGAGGCTGCCTTATGCTCGCCGATTGCGTCAAGCATAATATTAGCCGCCATTATGGCTGCTATTGGATTTATTACCTGCTTTCCAGTATACTTGGGAGCAGATCCTCCAATAGGTTCGAACATTGAAACGCCATCGGGATTTATATTTCCTCCGGCAGCTATACCCATTCCTCCCTGTATAATTGCCGCCAGGTCGGTAATTATGTCTCCAAACATGTTGTCCGTCACAATAACATCGAACCATTCCGGATTTTTAACCATCCACATGCATACTGCATCAACATGTGCATAATCCTTTTCTATATCAGGATACTCTTCTCCAATCTCGTTAAAAGTTCTTTCCCAAAGATCAAAAGCAAAAGTAAGTACGTTGGTCTTTCCGCAAAGAGTTAGTCTTTTGGCTTTATTGCGTTTCCTGCAATATTCAAAGGCGTATCTGATACATCTTTCGACACCTTTGCGTGTATTTATCGAGTCCTGCACTGCAACTTCATCTGCAGTTCCCCGCTTTAAGCAGCCGCCTGCACCGGCATAAAGTCCCTCAGTATTTTCACGAACAACCACGAAATCTATATCCTCAGGGCCTTTGTCCTTCAAAGGAGTTTTTACTCCTTCGTATAACTTTACAGGCCTTAAGTTAATATACTGGTCAAAATGAAATCTGAGTTTTAAAAGAATGCCTTTTTCAAGAATTCCCGGTTTAACATCCGGATGACCGATGGCACCTAAATATATTGCATCAAAGTTTGCCAGTGACTCAAGCGCGCTATCCGGCAGAATTTCTCCGGTTGCTTTGTAATGATCGCCCCCTAAATTATAATTGGTAAATTTCAGACTAAAATCGTATTTGCCTGCCACAGCCTCCAGAACCTTAATTCCTTCTACTACAACTTCCGGTCCTGTACCATCTCCTGGAATGACAGCTATTTTATATTCTTTTGACATCACAACTCCTGTATAAATAAATAATGTAACCGTTCACGGTTCACAGTTCACGGTTTTTTTTAATGATTGAAGCGTGTTTGATAGTAACTCTTCATGGTTGTCGGTTTACAGTTCACAGTTTTTTCAATGAATTATGCAACAACTGATTGCTTTTATGCTTTGAGCAACCGTTAACTGTTAACCGTAAACTGTTACGTTATAGAGAATTCGAAATCTGTTTATCAATTTCGTGGATTTCGGCTTTTTCCTGCTTTGAATGTCTCATAAGCCTTATAGTCTTGAAGGGACCTGAAATTAGATAGGCAACTCCTAAAAGAAACAGGGCAATGGATGGCTGCGCTGCTATAAAAATTAAAATCAGTATAACTGTAACAAGAACATTGAAATTCATCTTTCTAAACAGCTCATGTTGTTTAAAACAATCGTATTTTATGGTGCTGACCATTAAAAAAGAAAGAATATAAAGCATTATAAGTGGTAATATACAGTTAGAAGTACCTGCTATGCCGAATTTATTATAGAACAAAACAGTAGAGGCAGCCATACCTGCACCAGCCGGTATCGGAAGGCCTGTAAAGTAATTGCTGCTTACCATATCAACTCGGGCATTGAAACGCGCCAGGCGAAGAGCTCCGCAAACCATAAATAAAAATGCAGCAAGCCAGCCAATTCTTCCCATAGGTTTAAGAGCCCATAAATACATCATCACCCCGGGAGCAAGACCAAAGGATACAAGATCTGCAAGAGAATCGTATTCAACACCAAATTTACTGGTGGTATTAGTAGCCCTGGCGATTTTGCCATCAAGAATATCAAATACCACGGCGATAATAATAGCTATAGCCGATGTAACATATTTGCCATCTATTGAAGCAATAATGGCATAGAATCCGCAGAAAATATTTAAAGATGTAAATATGTTAGGCAGAATGTATATTCCGCGTCTCGGCTTGTCTTTATTAATTCTTTTCTTTCTTTTCATGTCTTAAATATCCCAAAATAGATGTGCCGGCTTTAACCTTATCCCCGACTGCAACATTAAGATCCGCATCATCGGGCAGATAAATATCAAGTCTTGATCCAAAACATATCATACCCAGGCGTTCACCGCGGGCTACCCTATCCCCCTTCTGTAACTTGCATATAATACGCCTGGCGATAAGCCCTGCAATCTGGACAACACATATTTTCCTGCCGTCTCCTGTCTTAAGAAAAATCGCATTATGTTCATTATCCCTTGAGGCCTTATCCAGGTTTGCGGAAAAAAATTTTCCAGGATAATAACTGACCCTTTCAACTTCCCCTTCGTGCGGGATACGATTTACATGCACATTAAGCACCGACATGAAGACGCTTATCTTCTGACACCTGCCTTCAAAAAAAGGACTGCTGTCCTTTTGCCCGGCTATAATAACTTTTCCATCAGCCGGTGATACAACAGCACCGTAATTTTTAGGTATAACCCGGTCAGGATCCCTGAAAAAATAGCAGATGGAAAAAGTAACCGCAAGACCTATCAGCGCGGGAACAGTCAGCTCCAAAAGGGCAAAAACACCTGTAGTAAAGGCCGAAGCAAATATCAAAGGATATCCGGCTTTTGCTACAGGGAATGCGACTTGACTCGGAGGATCGGACCAGAAGAATTTATCCACTCAATATACGCCTTGGTTAAAGTTTAAAAAATTTATATCAATATCAATTAATAATGTCAATGATTACAAGTCAAGCTGGATATTCGATATAAGGTTTCACGCTGTTAACAATACCATATCTTGTGGGTGCTTAACTCAACGCATACAATATATAACAAAGAAAAACTGAGAGATGAGAAAAATATCCAACATATTGATTTTAGGGCTCTTTTTTGGGGCAGGCTTACCCCTTAACTTTTCCGTAAAAATCAAATGCTTGCCAATTTCAGGACATTATTTTTCCCACAAAGAGCTTATATCGAATATCCAGAGTCAAGGCTAAGTTCAGCCTAGAATTTTCGTATATAATGGGGTACAAATAAGCTGTTATCATCTGTATCATTTGTCTCAAATTTAGCCATACTTATATGAGCCACAGTAGAAGCCCTGATTGTGTTTTGGTAAGACGGCGCAAAATGTGCCAGATCACCTATCTGATCTTTAATTTTATTTTGATAAATTTTGGCGCCGTCACCAACAAACAAGCATGGCTCATTTATATCGCAAACAGCCTGAACAGGACTAATAGCCTGTCCCCTAAGTTCCTTTTTCAAATATCCGTTTTCAAACCTGTATCGTGAAAAATACACCTCTTCTTTACGGGCATCTAATAACGGGCTAACGAGATATGAAGAAAAGCAGCACTGCATGGCAAGCGAATCAAGGCTTGAAACACCCACAACAGGTTTGCCGGATGCCATAGCAAAACCCTTTATCGAACTAATACCTATTCGCAGACCGGTAAAGCTCCCTGGCCCTCTTGTTACCGCAAATCCATCCAGTTCAGATACAGTTAACCCCGACAAATTCAATACTGTATCTATCATCTCCATTAAATGTTTTGAATGAGTTTGTTCGATAAATAGAGTAGTCTCGGCTATAATTGATTCTTTCTCAACAATGGCAACGCTACAACTTTTTGTAGCTGTATCTACAGCGAGTATTCTCATAATTTATCGCTTAACTCCACTGCCTTTAATCTTCAAGCCCTCAGTTACAATTGGCAGTACTTCATCCATGTGTTTTACAGGAATGAATTTGATTTTACGCTTTACATTTGAGGGAAGTTCTACAATATCCTTTTTATTCTTTTCAGGAATTACTACAGTATAAATTCCAGCTCTCAAAGCCCCCAAAGCCTTTTCTTTCAAGCCTCCTATCGGAAGGACTCTTCCTCTAAGCGTAATTTCGCCGGTCATGGCAATGTCCTTGCTGACCGGCTTATTGGTCAGAACAGAAATTAGGGCGGTAGCCATAACAATTCCAGCAGAAGGACCATCTTTTGGTATTGCACCGGCCGGGACATGTATGTGCACATCAAAATTTTCCAAAAAATTTTCTTTTACTCCAAAAGAAGAAAGATTTGCTTTGGCATAACTTACAGCCGCTCGGGCGGATTCCTGCATTACCTCTCCGAGCTGTCCGGTAATAATCAAGTCACCCTTGCCTTGTATTAAAGCTGCCTCCACATACAGAACCTCTCCACCAGCATTAGTCCAGGCAAGCCCGATAGACAGTCCGACCTGACTCTCCTGCTGATCCATCTCAGGATAATATTTGGGTACGCCCAGATACTTATGCAGATTTGCCCTTGTAATATTAAAAGGACCTTTTTCTTTTTCAGCTATCTTACGCGCCACCTTGCGACATATTGCCCCAAGCTCACGTTCAAGGTTTCTCAAACCTGCCTCAGATGTGTATTCATTTATAATCTGGAGCAATGCATTCGGACTGATGGAAATATTCTTCGGCTTTAAGCCGTTTTCCTTAATCTGACGCGGGAAAAGATGCGTCTCAGCAATAACCTTCTTTTCCTCCTCAGTGTATCCTGAAAGATTAATAACCTCCATTCTGTCAAGAAGTGCTGAAGGGATTGTATCTGTTAAATTGGCGGTAAGTATAAACATGACCCTGGAAAGATCAAAAGGTAAGTTCAGGTAGTGATCACTGAATTCAAAGTTTTGCTCTGGATCAAGAGCTTCTAATAAAGCAGAAGAAGGATCACCTCGAAAATCAGAGCCCACTTTGTCAATCTCATCCATCATAAAAACAGGGTTGTTTGATCCGCACTGCTTCAAACTCTGCAGTATACGTCCAGGCATTGACCCTATATATGTGCGGCGATGGCCTCTAATTTCTGCTTCATCTCGAATTCCACCTAAAGAAATACGGACGAATTTACGCTTCATCGCACCGGCAATAGCTCTCCCCAAAGAAGTCTTTCCCACGCCGGGAGGCCCGACAAAACATAGAATAGGACCTTTCATTTTTGGATTTAGCCTGCGAACACTCAAATGTTCAAGTATCCGATCTTTCACCTTATACAGAGCGTAGTGATCCTTGTCCAATATTTTTTTCGCATTCAATATATCGATCACATCTTTGGTTTTTTTATCCCATGGCAGATCAACCAGCCAGTCCAGATAACTCCGTACAACTGAAGCTTCAGCAGAATCAGGATGCATCTGTTCCAGGCGCTTTAACTGCTTTGCAGCCTCTTTTCCAGCCTCCTTGGGCATTCTGGCGCTCTTGATTCTTTTCTTGTAATCAGCTATCTCTTCAGCTTTTTCATCATGCTCGCCCAGTTCCTTGTGGATAGCCCTAACCTGTTCTCTTAAAAAATAATCGCGCTGGCTCTTAGAAATTTCATCCTTGACATCAGATTGAATTTTTGCCTGTATCACCGAAAGTTCTACTTCATGTGAAAGCAGATCGTTAACTTTTTTAAGACGTTCCACAGGATCTACAAGTTCAAGCAGAGCCTGTGACTCCTCAATTTTCAGTCTAAGATTCGATGATACAAGATCTGCCAGCTTGCCCGGATCATCTATGCTTTCCAGAATGGTACCGACATCGCCGCTTAATTCTCCTCGAAGAGATAGAATCTTCTCTGAATGCTCTCGTACATTCCTCATCAGAGCTTCAAGCTCCAGATTGACTGCTTCAGTCATATGTTCTTTAATAGTTTCAATCTTTACGCGATAATAAGCTTTGTTTCTGAGGTACGTCACAATTTTTGCCTTGGCGACACCTTGCACAAGAGCCTTGACACTGCCGTCAGGCAGTTTCAACATCCTCAGAACCCGACCAACTGTTCCAATCGTGTAAATTTCATTCTTTTTAGGGTTCTCGACGCTCGAATCCTTTTGCGCAACCAACAATAAATAGCCGTCTTTTATTACGGCCGCTTCCACCGCTCGCACTGATTTTTCCCGACCGACGAAAAGAGGAATAAGCATACCTGTAAAAATCACAACGTCCCGTATAGGCATTAAAGGAAGAGTTCTGGGTATTTTTATATCCCTTTCATCTTCTTCAATAATACTTATCAAATCATCTTTGTCTGTTTCACCCATTGTTTCACCTGTTTTTAATTATTTTCCCCCCACAATCGCCAAGAGGCTGTCCGAAAATTTTAGCCGCTTTTCTCACGCTTTTGTAGCGAGACCTTTGCAAAACACCCCCTTTTGCCCAAATAGCGCTAAAGCTTCACTTCGTGCCGGCGTCAGACTCAAATTTTAAGCCTCGAAATACTCAATGTATTCCTACATTTAAAATTTTCGCCTTCCTTGAACTTGAACAAAATTGAACATTTTTCAAAGGTCTCGTAGCAGGATGAGAATTCTCGGACAGCCTCCTATATCGACCTGAAAGAGCCTTAGGGCTCGGTCAAAAATAACTTGGCATTTTTGCATCCCGACTTCACCATATCTTTAACCGATCTTCATTCGCAAAAGTCCTCGAAATAGCTCGCTATTCCTGCGGTTTTGCTCAATCAGATCGATTAAATCTACGGCAAATTTGGGCGCAAATTCTACCAAGTTGTTTTTGACCAAGCCCTTATGTATATAACAAATTGTGTTAAAAATGCATTAATTTAATAACATATAACATTATTTTCCTTTGACAATATCAATCTTGTTTTTTTATAAAACCCAACTAACTAATTTTGAAAATTTTACATGACAAAAGACTATGTTTCAGGGTAATATCTCAAAACGAATAAAGAGGTCTGAATATGTTAACCCACTTAATTGAAATATTAATTTTTATATTTGGAGTTTGTATAGGAAGTTTTATGAATGTATGCATATACAGGTTGCCAGCATCAAAATCAATTATAAATCCAGCCCGTTCTATATGCCCAACCTGCGGGAATACTATAAGATTTTATGACAATATTCCTGTTTTAAGTTATCTGTGGCTTAAAGGAAAATGCCGCCATTGTAATTCTCCCATAGCAGTTCGTTACCTTTTGGTTGAATTGACAGGAGGTTTTTTTGCACTTTGTATTTATTTCAAGTTTGGAATTACAATTGAAGCATTTTTGTACTATGCCTTAATTTCATCACTGCTTGTGATTACCTTCATTGATATTGATAATCAGATAATACCGGACGTCATTACACTTCCTGGCATACCGATCTTCTTTTTTGCATCATTTGCCTTTGCAGCAATTACTTACAAAGACTCTTTGTTGGGCATACTGGCCGGCGGCGGAAGCCTTTTATTAATTGCAGTAACATACAACCTTCTTACTAAAAAAGAAGGCATGGGAGGCGGAGACATCAAGCTTCTGGCAATGATAGGAGCTGCATTAGGGTGGAAAGGCGTTCTCTTTACAATATTTATTGGTTCCGCCATCGGAACTCTGATAGGAATAATTTTAATGTTGCGTACACGCAGAGGTTTAAAGCTCGCTATTCCCTTCGGCCCGTTTCTGTCAATGGGCGCAATTATCTATATCTTTTTTGGTTCCAGTATTATAAACTGGTATCTCAAATGAACTGCCCTGCAGCAAGCTTCGATGAATGGACATGAAGAAATTCAAGTTTTGAGATGTACGCTCCAGCGATATCAAAGGCAACCATGCTTTTACCGATGATGTGTACCTGATCTTAACCCAAAAGTCAGCTCAGGAACGGGGACAAACCCGGATGCCGTCATTAACTGTATCGTCAGGATGAGTGATTACCCGTTCCCCCTCAGCCAGGCCGGAGATCACCTCCGCTATTAAACCGCCGTGTTGCCCAACCTCGATCTTTCGGCGAACTGCTCTGCCGTTTTCAAACACAAACACCGCCCATTGCTCGTCACTGCGAAACAATGCGCTCGACGGAATCTGAATGATGTTTTCACCCTCCCAGAGAATAAAGCTTGCTTCGACCCGATAGCCATGGCCGAGTCGCTTCCAGAGCTTTGGCTCAGAAGTTATATCCGCGACAACCAGCACCCGTTGTTCTTCAACACCTAAGGCGGACGTCTTTGTAAATCCCACAGGCTCGACAACCCTTACCCTGCCTTCAAGCGTCTGTTTGCCGCCCCAACGATCAAAAAGCACCCGGGTTCCGGATGCAATGCGCACAGCATTGGCTGACAGCACATCTATTTCCACTTCCAGCGCACGCGCATCGCCTATCTCAACCAGCGGCTGTCCCGCATTCACCACCCCCTCGCTCTGGTGGTAAACCTGCAATACCTGCCCGTTCACAGGCGACTTAATGGCGACCTTTTCCGGTAGCATGTCATCATGCCGGGCCGCCGAGTACTCAAGCGCAGTTAACGCGGCATCCAGCTCAAAACGCGCAACCTCGATTGTGAACTCGGCCGAGCGGCGGACAGCTTCGGCCCGACGCGCCAGCGCCTCAGCTCTGTCAAACTCCTCCTGAGATATACTGGCACTTTCATACAGCCTCTTTTTTCGCTCGTATTCAACTACGGCAAGATCCGCATCTGCTCTGGCGGCACAGGAATTTTCCTGCGCAACACGCATTGCTGACTTTGCCGCCGCTACTCTGGCCTTTGCTTCTGCCCGGCTGCGCGAATCGAGAACATCGGAGCGCAACGGCTCCAGATCAACGAGCACATGTCCCTTAATTACGGTATCACCAACATCCAGCTCAATACGACGCGCAAAACCGGCCACAGGAGCCGAGACAATAAAACGGTCGATTACCCTGGTCTTGCCCTCCTCTTCCACTGTAACCGTCATGGACCCACGAGTCACCTCCACAATATCAACCAAAACAGGCTTTGGCCAGAACCCGTAAATAACGGCCGCCAAAATAACAATAAAGAGGATGAAGAAACCTGTGAGTCTGCTCCAATTCATTTTTGTTTACTCCCTTGTTTTCAGAACCGCGATCAGGTCAAGTCGATCAAGTCTGCGCCGCACGATCGACCCGGATATTGTGGCCGAAACCAGCACTACCGTTGCTGCAAGGGCATATGTGCCCGATTCAATTATCAGCGGAATCCGGTATAGATCTGTCTGTAGTTGATCAACAAAATAGGCGCATAAAATATAACCGATAAGACAACCGAGCGGAATGGCGGCAAGTGTCAGCACAGCAAGCTCGCCGAGCAAAATATATGATATCTCACCGCGTGTTAAACCCAGAACCCGCATGCTTGCCAGCTCTCTGCTGCGCTCTGAAAGAGCAATCCTTGCGCTGTTATATACCACGCCAAAGGCGATAGTGGCCGCAAACATTGCCATAAAGGATGTATATACAATTAACTGTTCACTAATGGTTTCATAGAAATTTTTCACCGCATTCCTGCGCTCAACAATGCCTGCAATACGCGGCATTTCATTCAGCCTGCTCAAAATTTCAGGATGATAATCAGGATCCGCCGCCAGATAGACACCTGAGATAGCATTGCCTTCACGCATCAGATTATTAAGCGCCTCTATGTTCATGTAAGCCGAAACTCCTATGCACTGGCTTACCATCCCGGCCACCGATACCATACGAACAGGTCGGTTTCCTTCAAGCACCTCTACGCTTAATTTGTCACCGACACGAACGCCAAGAATATCGCCAAGATAATCTGTTAACAAAATTCCTTCCCGAGGCGGATCAAACGGCTTGAGTCTGCTATTAAGAAGTCGCTGCAGATCGCCGCCCGGCTTAACACCCATAATAGCGGTGCGATAAGTGCGATGCTGGTATCGCAGGCGCACCGGAACCGAACGAAAGGCTTCGCCATACTCGACGCCCGGCAGGCTTTGCAATTCAAACAGCGCGCGTTTAGAAGCAGGCTCTACAAATGTAACGGCAAGATCTTCCCTCTGCGACAATCTGAAATGCACGTCCACCATAAAGTCAATAGCCTCCTGGAAAAAACAGCCAACTATCATAATTGCGCAGGCAAATGCAATGCCGATGGTCGATAAAAACGCCTTAACCGGTTTGCGCTCAATATGCCGGATAATCATCCTGCTCGGCTGCGACATTATTCTCTTTAATCCAATATGTTCAATCCATGTTTCCCTGTATGTTGCCGGCGGTTCCGGACGCATGGCTTCTGCGGGAGGAATTCGCACGCCCCGTTGAACGGAATAAAGCGCGCCGGTTATCCCCGCTGCAATACTTATTAATGCGGCAATAGCGGCAACACCCGGCTGAAATTCATATCTTAAAAATGGAAAGCGGTAATAGTCCATATACATTTCGCTTAATCCTCTTCCAAACCACACGCCTGACAAAACACCCCCTGCCACACCAAGCAAAATTATCAAAATGATCAGTTTCAAATAATGCAGGCCCACAGCATAATTGTTATAACCAAATGCTTTTAGCGCCGCTATCTGTCCTCGCTGCATATTTATTAGTCTGCTGACAACAAGATTGAGTAAAAAGGCAGCCACCCCCAAAAATATAATCGGAAATATCGTTGCTGTGTTGGCAAGTTGCCGGAACTCCTCGTATAAATAACGATTAGAAAGCTGATCTTTACGACCGTAAGCTCCGAGCCCGCCATAAGGCTCTATTAATTTATCCAGCCTTTCAATAACATCTTCGATCTGCGCTCCAGGAGACAGAGTCAGCGTTACATTATTAAATGCGCCTTCCATGTTATATGCGGTTCCCAGAGGTTTGCGGCCCATCCATAAAATACCATAGCGCTCAAAGTCCGGAAACAAAGAGCCGGGAGCAATCTGATAAACATGCTCGGGCGACAGCCCAATGCCTACAATAGTCAGATTTTTTCGTCGTCCATTAATTACAGCGCTCAATTTACTGCCGGGCATAAAACCATGCGACCTCGCAAAGGCTTCGCTCACTATAACCTCATCATCCCGCCCCGCCTCGATCATGCGCCCTTGCCGCAGGTAAAGCTTGTTGAGCAACGGCTTGCCGATGTCGGGAACGGAAAATAATTGACCTGTCACAGGCCCGCTGTAATCCTTAATGGTTAAATTAACCGCCGCAGCAACACGTGTTTCGACCATGTCCACTCCGGGTATTTCCTTGATGCGCAAACGCAAACCTTCGGGAGCGCGCTTTAAGGATAAAAAAACATCTGCAAAAAAATATTGCTTGTAAAAGTCGGCGCGTGTCTGGCGCAAGGCATTCAGGGTAGTGATAGACATGACAAAGACGGCAACCCCGCTGGCAATGACAAGAGCTATGGCAAAAGCCTGGCCCTTCATGGCATATAGATCACGCAAAAGCTTGCGGTTTAACGCCCTCATATCACTACCATTTTATTTCGCAGGCCGGTTTTTTGTGCGCATTGCTGCGCACATCGGCAATCAATCCATCGGCTAGACATATCACCCGGTCCGCCATGTCGGCAATAGGCGCATTATGGGTGATCACAATGGTTGTCGTACCCAGGTCGCGGTTGATTTTCTCCAGCGCTTCAAGCACTACAATACCAGTCATAGAATCCAGCGATCCTGTGGGTTCATCACAAAGCAGAACTTCCGGATTCTTGGCAATAGCGCGCGCGATGGCAACACGCTGTTGCTCGCCGCCGGAGAGTTGAGCAGGAAAATGATCCATCCTGTCATCAAGCCCGACAAGCGATAGCGCCTCTTCAGGCTTCATCGGGTTTCTGGCAATTTCGGTTACTATCGCAACATTCTCACGTGCAGTAAGGCTGGGTATTAGATTGTAAAACTGGAACACAAAGCCAATATGATAACGCCGGTATTGGGTCAGTGTTGAATCGTTTGCCCTGGTCAGGTCACAGTCTTTGTAAACCACGCATCCCTCGGTGGCTGTATCCAGACCGCCTAAAATATTCAGCAAAGTCGATTTGCCGCTGCCGGAAGCCCCTAATAAAACAACTAATTCACCCTGGAAAAGATCAAGATCAATTCCCCGTAGAGCATGGACCTTAACCTCGCCCATATCATAAACCTTGGTTAACCCTTTTACACAAAACACTGCTTCGTTGCCTTGTAGAGCCTGGTTTGATGCGCGCTTTTTATCTTCAGACATTGGTATCAAATCTTGTTCAGGTATTGGTATTGTGCTGGACGAAACTTGAGTAATAAATATCAGAAAGCTCCCGAAGATCAGGATTGTGAAACCGTCTTGGGAGATCCTTTCTCAATTTTGAAAAGTTGAAAGATCTTTGAAAATCAGATAGTCATAACAGAAACATTGCTTCGCTTTGCTGCTGTTAGCAAACGCTTATCCAATGTAGCAATCGGAATACCTTTTTTCATTGCAAGATCAAGATACGATGCAGCATAAGTTGAAAGCTTGTGTTCTCGTGCCAAGACAAATATTTCCCTGATCATCCTCTCCGCTGGTTCTTGATCCACTGTTATAGGCAGTTCAGATAAGAGGGCAATAAATCTTGTACTGTCAGCCTCGCTGAGGCGTTTTTTACGCTCAGCTACCAATAGAACATTGCCAACCTCTAATGGCCAAATGGATGGGACAATTGCTGTGAACCGTTCCAAACTATCCAAAATAGAGTCTGCATACTGGCTGGCTTCATCTTTAAAGCACCAGGTCATCACCACTGAATTATCAATGACAAAACTTTTATTCATCTACAGTCTTCCTTCTTCGAGCATTTCACGTAAAGATAAACCATTAAGACTGTGTTGATTCCGAAAGTCGCGCAATGCAGAAATGATTTTTTTTGGTTCCGTCCTGCGTTGAAATTCCGGAGGATGCAATACCGCCACGGGCACGCCATGTTTCGTGATAGTTATCCGTTCTCCTTTGCTTACCCGCTCAAGTAACTTTGGAAGATGTGTTTTTGCCTCATAAGCGCCAACTGTTTCCATTTTTTTCGTCCTCTTTAAACCAGTTTTAGACCAGTCTAAAATATATATACTGCGATGTCAACCTGTAAGTCAAAAAATGTGTGATATAAAAAATTCTCACAGAAGGTAAGGGCACGATGCATCGTGCCCCTACAGTTTCAATCCTTGTTTTAATGGAATCTTCTCTTCAATATCAATGGCTTTCAGTAAATGCTTATCGCCTTCATGTTTCAATCCTTGTTTTAATGGAATCTTCTCTTCAATTAAATACTCTCTCTCGCCGTCGATCTCTTTAACTGGTTTCAATCCTTGTTTTAATGGAATCTTCTCTTCAATCTTTCACATCCTCTTAAATTCATAGCCCAAGTTAACAGTTTCAATCCTTGTTTTAATGGAATCTTCTCTTCAATTTCATATTGTCGAGTAATCCAGCTTTCACGATAAGCGGTTTCAATCCTTGTTTTAATGGAATCTTCTCTTCAATACGGAAAAACTTCGGAAAACAACAAATGCCGATGCTGTTTCAATCCTTGTTTTAATGGAATCTTCTCTTCAATGTGTTGTCGTTTAATTCAAATCCTTGATCTTCATGTTTCAATCCTTGTTTTAATGGAATCTTCTCTTCAATTATCTCAATATAATCTTTGGGTGGATGCCGTATATGGTTTCAATCCTTGTTTTAATGGAATCTTCTCTTCAATAAGTTCTGTTATTTTTATAATATCAGTATTAATTTGTTTCAATCCTTGTTTTAATGGAATCTTCTCTTCAATTGACCTTAAAGAATAAGCACGGATGGAAAGACCAGGTTTCAATCCTTGTTTTAATGGAATCTTCTCTTCAATCCCATTAAAAAACATCTCAAATCGTTAAGCTCACGGTTTCAATCCTTGTTTTAATGGAATCTTCTCTTCAATATATAGCCTTGGATATATCCAGCATCTTGTAACTCATGTTTCAATCCTTGTTTTAATGGAATCTTCTCTTCAATCCCAAGTCTTACCCGATACCCACAACCAAGTTCCAGTTTCAATCCTTGTTTTAATGGAATCTTCTCTTCAATCTCGATTTCGCTTTTTATTCTGCAATACTTGCAGGTTATATTTATTTTCAAATGCTGATAATCGCGCTTTTAAGGCTTTGATAGCCCACTTTTCAGTCTGTTTCCACCACGCCATAGCATAATTAACCTCCTGATTTGACGTAATTAATTGACTAGACATCCTTATTTTTAAATATTTTTACTCCAAGAACAATTCTTTCTCGAACAATTTATTGTAATGCCAATCCACTGCCTCCAGCCAGATAAAACGTTTCTAAGTGAGGGCCCAATGATTTAATTACAGGTATTGCTTCTGTTGATAATACTTCTTCAAACATGCTACCTCGCTAAAAGGAATATTAAATCTTATTGCCCAGTATTTTCCTGTTTTGGGAAACATTCCCCGTCTGGTTCGGATTGCCTCTATGATTTTCTCATCGGGATACATTTCTCTGATTTTCCGCACATCCTCAATATCACCATAGTCCAGAACCCTGGCGATTACATAAGCAGCATGCTTATCTATATCTATTTCATCCGCATCCCAGAAAAGAGATGGACGAAAAATCGATTTAACGTCAACTTTTTGCATATATAATTTTTGCCTTTAAACTGCCCCACAGTAACCTGATTGGTATTGCGCAGTGGATTAAATTGTACTTTCACAAATATTTTTGTAGCAGCAATCAGGGCAGCGCTGTTTGTAGCGGGTTGGCTTTGGATAAATGCCTTTTTGAACAACATCAAAGAGTTCTTTAATTATATCACTTAATTCACTATACATTCTTTCACTAATGGGAACTTCTACAAGTTTATTCCTGCTTCGAGTGTAGATGATAAAACCTCTTTTTACCGGCACATCATAATTTTCTTTTATCAACTGTCCATAGAACGTCAACTGATATTTGTGATTTTTGAAAGTTCGTTCCTTGTACTCTGCGTATTTGTAATCAAGCGGCGCTGCGCTCCCGTCATCCAGAAAAAGTATTTCATCAACAATTCCCCTGATACCCCGTGCAGATGAAAGATAGACCGAAGATTTCCGTTCAATACATCCGAGTTTTTTCCTCAAGTAAGCCGGATTTATCCTCTGCTTGTCATCATGGACATCTCGACCCTTCTGGACTTTAAACCTTTTTTCCTGATGTTGCGGAATATCCAGATAGTTTTCAAAATAAATGAATCTCGGGCAATAAAGATATTCCAGTATATCAGATGCTGTTATGGAAAAAGCGGTTTGATCAATCAAATTATCCTCTCACCAGTCTCTATTATTGCTTTGATATACGGGTTGGTCTCATCAAAGTCCGATTTTGCAAAGGAGTGCGGCTCTATTCGTAAATCCACCATCCTGGTGAGCTTCATCAAAAGTACATCCTCGTCAAAACCATCTATCTCATCCCTGTTCCAAAAAACGGCCAAATCAATATCGCTATATTCATGATAGGTGTCTTTGGCATAAGAGCCATATAGGTATAAACGCCAGACAGGTATGTTATGCTCTTTCATCACATTTACATACTTTTTTATAAGAGCATAAATTAACTTTTTATCTTTTTTAGAAGCCATTGCCGTAATTCCTTTATTGCCTACGCCCCAGTATCGTGGATTTCGAAATTGACTGAGAAGGTGCCAAGGAAGCCGAGCTTGTGTGTCTTTAAGAAAAGAATATAGCCACTTCAAGCCCAGAACTCCATACTTTATCTATACAAATAATAGTATCTTGAAATGCAAAAAAGTCGTTTATTTGTAAATGAGCATACTTTTATTTTAGCAGGTTATTGCTTTTTGGATTAACACCTTTATTTTAGGCTACTTTAGGAACTCACTATATTGACAACACGCCGCAACTTTCTGTATATTCCTGCTCCAAAAGACCTAACGATTTATCATACTTACACCTTACAACTAAGTATGGGAATTTTTTAAGCCTGCCACTGGTTTCAAACACACCTTCTGATTTTTCTATAACCCCTTTGCCACAAAGTTTGAAAAACATTCCTTGATGAATTGTGACAACCAGTTTCTCCGCTTCAATAAAATCGAGTTGATATATTAGTTCTTCATATTTTTCCTGAAATTGTTCAGGTACAACGGAAACGCCGGTAAATCTTTTGTAAAACTCTTTTTCTTCCTCTTTGTGTCGCATAAACGGCCTTAATCTGGAAAGGCTTTTCAAAAAACCTGTTTTGGTTTTGTAATATTTATCTTTTTCAGGAAAGTCCGGATATACCGTGTCAAGCATTTGTTGAAGTTTGCTTTCTTTTATAACTGATGTATCACGAAGTACATTCATGGTATTGTTCACAATTTCTTTCGGATAAATATAATGATCATTTTCTCCTCCTTTACTGCATACATAAACTGGACAAACTCCTTTTTTCCGTCGTCGATTAATTCGTCCGAATCTCTGGATTAAAGCATCCAAAGGAGCAGGTTCAGTAAACATTATATCAAAATCAATATTTAAACTTACTTCTATGGCCTGAGTGCCAACAAGCAGGTAAATATTTATTTCTTTGTCAAAGAGAGTTTTTTCTTTTTCCAAACGATCATTGGCAGTGAAACGTGAATGCAGCAACACAGATTTTTTATCATCTGTATTATTAAGAAGCTTTTTAAAGATTTCCTGTGCATTTAATACAGTATTGCATACTACAATGACGCGCAGCCCTTTACGAACCGCCTTTAGAATCGCCGGAATTTGATCGAAAATATTTCCTTCACAAATACTCACCCTGTGTCTGACAAAATGTTCCAAAAGACCGTCATCCGCCTTTATAATTTGGAAGGAACCTATTGCGACCGACAACTCTTTAAGCATAAAAGACGGCAGAGTGGCTGTCATAATCATTGTTCTGATATTCAAATGTCTTGTCATCCAGTTAAGGGATGCTGTAATCTGAGCAAACGTCTGCGTGTCGTATGCGTGTATTTCATCGAAGATCAGCATTGCCCCTGCGAGTTCGGCAAACCCCTTTTCAAAGCCCTTTACTCCATAACAGTATTTCAATATCTGAAACGGTGTAACCACCTTAATGGGATGAATCATCTGGTGGTGCATATCTTTTAGTTTTACAATTGATGATTTTTTTTCAAGTGGATTTTCGTCAGAATTTTCAAAATATTCTGCAAGATATTGCGACAGCTTTCCATGCAGTATTCCAATGTAACGGGTATTTCCCGGTTTTGTTCCATTTTTTTCAAAGTTATCAATAAGCCGCCTGTGCATGGCATTAATCGAAGCTGTATATGGCAGAACATAAAAAATGCGTCCCTGCCTGCCGCTTTGAAACTGTTTTTTCAACCATAATAAAGCTGCCTCGGTTTTTCCTGATCCTGTTGGTGCTGACAAAAGTACGTTCCCTTCGACACAAGCAGATTTGCTTTGATGTTTATATAATTTTTCAGAAAAGCTATCTAAAAAATTAAAATTACTTTCTTTAAGTCTGGGAATTTCACTGATTTCAGCAGAACCCATATGATCGCATAATTTGATACAACCTGACATAAGCATCTGCTGCCAATATTTTGTACCATCTGAATTGGAATTTTCCTTTATGTAGGGCCAAACAAATTCTTTTATAGGGTTTTTAACAGATGAAAAAACAATATTATCAAACTCAAACTTGCGTTTACCACAGGCATATTTGTTATAAAATTTTTGCAATCTGTTTTTTAATCCTTTCAGGTAGGTTGCATCCAATTTATTGACTAAGTTTTTTTTAAAATCCAATGGATTTATATCTGATGCTGAGTTTAAGCTATAACTTTTAATATCATCATCAGAGTATACGTAGTCTAACAGAGTCTCAAAATCCTTATGATGTCCGATAATAGCTTGCGCTATCAATTCTTTGTATCCAGCAGGAAATTTAAACATTCCCACAAAGGGAACGCTGAATATTTCATGACGATTGTGGGTCCACTGATTATTTTTCTTTTTTAGAACTTTCTGAAATTCAAAGTGAGCCTTTCCCCAGTCGTGCATATAAACAGCGCAAAAAAGAAGATCAAAAAAATCTTCCAGTTTTACAAGATACGGAATCATGGGCAGCGCCTTCACAACCTGTCGATAAACCGTTAAGCAGTCCTCAAGGTGCTTAATCAAGCTTTTGCCGTCCGATTTAGCCCAGACGCTTTCCACTGTAAAATCACTTATCATGAATTACTTTTATGGAAGTGAATTTGTGTAATCATGCCAATATATCTCATGGTCGAGTTGCGGATCATAGAATCCTTCTTTATGAACAGGTTCCTGCTGCTCATAATCGTATTCCAATAAAAAAAAGGGTTGGGTACCCATGCCCCTTCTTGGTATTTCATTCGTAAAGCTAACCGGCAATGCCTGTATGGGAGCGCTAAGAGCGACGGTTTCCATGGGAACCGATGTGCCTTTTAGTTTTGTAAGTTTCATGCGAGGTTCAAGATCAATTTCATCAACGGAAATCACTGAGGCAAGATCGTTTGACCGGCCAAGCAGTAATTGGAACCTGGGATTGCAAAAAAAATGCGCCCTTTTAACATCGTTAAAATATATCCATAGGGAATTATCAAAAAGGATCTGCCGTCTGATAACGTTCGATTTTGTCAACAGGTGATTGCCCTTGCTCGAAAACTGGTAAATTGTTTCAAGATCGATAGTTTGAGTTGCAAAATCAAAGAGATAACCCACAGGTACATCGCGAGCGCAAATATAGTTTCCAGCGGCAGCGGAAATAAGGCCATAGATGGTTGAAAGTGGGGGCACGAACAAAGATGGCTGATAACCGCTGATAAGATTTGGATAACGGAAACTTGCGGTCCAGCTTGTTATATGAACTCTGTATGCTTTCATAATTGGATACCTTTATTATGGTATTTGTGTTTTCACTTCATTTACATAGTTTTTTATGGCTTCATTAACAGACCCATAAAAAATTTTATCGTCAGAGCCATAACCTGCCAATCCTTCTTCCAGTTTATCCATAAAGCCTATGCGTCTTCCGATATATACTTTTCCAATGATTCTTTCTTTATAATCATCGACAACCTGCTTTAACGCATCTATCGAAAAGAGAGGCTTCCCCAAATCATCCTTTGCAAGATGAGAAAAAAGATGATTGCCGCTGTTTAAGGTTGCCAGTACAATAAGTTTCGGCGTTACATCTCCCATATTGGTGGTCTGCATGGCGCCTCCATTTAAGATTTCCAATGCAATCAGCGTATCTTCTATTCGTTTTTCCCGTGTTCCTTTTTTCATTCTATACAGTTTTAAAGGGTTGCCATGTTTATCTTTTGCAAAAGGGTCGTCAATCTCTTGGGCCTTGTTTTCTAAGGCAAACTTTTTTAAAGTTTCATTAAGGTTTTTAAATCCTGTACGTTCCTGACTGGAAAAGGTGCCTGCCTGATCCAGGGAAATAGAAAACATCCCTTTCATAGTGGCGCAATATTCATCTTTGCCATATGGGACTGCATCACCCTCCTGTCTGGTCATGGATGACCAGTTTTGAACAATATTAGTAGGAGAGATACTGATTAGCGCAGAATTTTTAAGCGGTGACACACGGGTTAAAGTAACATTTATATTTTTTGATTTGCCTTTGTCATCTGTGATTTCTTCTTTTGCAGCCCGCATATATCCAAACATATCATCATCAGGATATAAAATCGGATTTGCTTCGGTAAATGCAATTTTTTTCTCTCTTGTCACAGGCGACATTTTCCAGCTAAAGTTATTCCTCAATGTTTCGCGCCACCAGTAACGCCATGCTTGGCCTGATACATACGCATAATTTTTTCCGTTTTTTATAATTTTCTTGGTAGCCACAGCATTATCTAAAGTAGTGGCTGTATCTTTGCCTGCATTATTTAATGCTGCGACATCCACGTCAATTAACATAAATCCTTGAATGGTATTAGGCATTTCTTCCCTCCACATTATGAGTTAAAAACTTCTATAGAACTTCTGTTTATCTCTTCTATATCAGGGATTTCGTCATCTGAAATTTTATCGGGCTCTATACGTAATTGATGCAACTTATCATAAAGAGATATAAGCAGAAAATCCCTAACTTCATACCAGCTTTGGCCGTCAGGGAAAAGATACTCCACATAGTCATTGAAACGTACAAACGGCTCCTGTTCACCGTTTTTATAATGTTCCTTTACCATCCTGATAATAGCGCCTCGTAGTTGATGCCCATATTTTGCCCCTTCAATAGGAGTTATAAATTTTTTATAGTTTTTTGCATTTTCTGCTAATGTGATAATTTTCTCTGAAATCTTTTTTATTAAATCAATCTGTTCCTGCTTCATTTTTCTCACCTCCTTTAGATATGCTATTGCAATATAAACAGGGAATTCCATTTGTTTATAAATCTTGCGTAGACGCCCCAAAATAGACTTTCCCGAAAGTAGAAGATAATGGATTGTATTCTTGTTGGTACCGGCATAGTTATCTATGTCTAATGAAATAGAGTTCTTTTTTTTAACTTCAACCCATTCATTTTTATCTTCATCAAAATTAACGGTTTTTCTAAACTGATAATGCCTTTTAATAAAATATGACCAGTGCGGTCTTAGATCCGGTTTTAAAACACGTTTTAAAAATGAAAAAACCGGACTCGGCAGATCATGAATTTCAATGTCAGGTTTACTGCCGAAATTTGTAAAATAAAACAACCTTACCTGCAAAGGAGGATAATCATAAAGCTCAAAGCATGTAATCAGGCTGGAGGCAAAGTAGAATAAAGCATTTTGAGGATTTGTATATTTTGATTTTAAAATGCCTGCAGAAGAACTATGGGAGATTTTATCCAGATTGTTCAATATGACATCTTTTTGCCAAAGCTTTTTTTCATATTCGTTTTTAATTTGAAGAAACATAAGATTGCCGGCACTTTGCAGAATTCCCAAAGGAAGAAAAAAAAGTTTTATAAGGCAATCTTTACAAATAAGCAGACCAGGCTCCTGGAAGTGATGAAAATTTGTGAATTCTCCTGAACCTACCAAAGGGTAGTTATTGCGTCCGCCTTTGAAAAGATGGCCATTAAAAGCACAAACCCGGCAATGCCCTTCAGAAATAGCGCCGTCATCTTTTAAAGCACCAAGATAATATTCTAAAGTGCCTTCGCGTTGAAGATCAGGTTTATTTTTCACATGATTGTTATTAAGTTTAGAGAGCAAAAAAATCGAATCTACTTTTCCTTTCCATCCATCAACGTATACGTCAGTGGCAAAACGTATCTTATCCTCTATGGTTTTTTCAGGGATAGTTTCCATCACCAAGCCACCCATGTCTACAAAAGGATCTCCGGTTAATGATAATTTTGACATTTTATGCAACCTTTCTAATTATACCAAAACCGCGAGATACTGATTTGCCCAAGCCGATTTTGTCCGGCAGCAATACATTTGTAGAAAAAATTAGATCAAATCCCGCAATTTTGTTGTTTTTAAAATTAAAAAACCTTCTGTTCTGTATATAATTCACTGAAAGCATTATTTGGGCATCTACTATCCAATTGATTCCTTTGGCAAAAGAGAGGATGTTTCCTGTCAATATCTTTTCAAGGAATTCTTTGCGTTCTGAATCTGCTGTTAAAAGTGTATATTTTTTAAAGTTTTGCTCATTAAGTCCATACCAGTTGTTGATTCTGTACTTAACAACGCTTGAGGTTAATCCACATTCAAAATAATCAAAAGACAGATGTTTGATGCTGGCATGTACTGCTTTATTATTTATATTAAAATTCCATTCTGTATTTTCAAACAACTTTAATGATTCATCATAACCGCTATTAATGCAAATGATTGCCGGATTCTTACCAACAAGTTTATATTGGATTAATGGATAACCATATCGGAATTTATTTCCTGAATGGTTATGAAAGAGAATGCTTTCTCGGCCTACTTTTTTGATAATAGCGCCGCGAAAGGCCGGAATTTCTCTGCGTGCCATTTCAAAATCGAAGATTGCAGTGAAGAGTCTTAATTTCATAAGGTTAAGATTTGCTGCACAGTAAGCTACTGTTATAATAATTATAAATTGATAATTGCTCCATCAATTTATATGAAATTGCATACGGTACCATATGCATATCGATCAATATGCTTTTTTATATAAACACTTTCAATGTTATATTGAAACATACAGTATAACTATCTATTTTATCACATTTTTTATATCACCCTCCTCACCATCCCAAACCCCCGTGAAACCGATTTCCCAATTCCCAGATAATCAGGCAAACAAAAATTGGTTTTAAATATCCCGTTAAATGCTGTCATGCTTTTGCCTTTAAGGTTTACTTTTATTTCTCATTCCTTCTTTCCGTATTCGATGACTTTTTCTTTAACCATAAATCCAATCTTTTTCTTTTCCTTAACATCCACAGTCAAAAGCTGATCCAAAGTTTCAAAAACAATTTGAAAGCGTTCGTCTGTTTGTCCCCTTAATTCAGCAAGCTCTCGCCTTAAATCTTCATTATCAGAAATCATGTGGCGAAGCTTTGTAAAGGTTCTCATGATTTGAATGTTAACCGCGATGGCTCTATCACTATTTAAAATGCCGGACAGCATGGCAACCCCCTGCTCAGTGAAGGCATAAGGCATTTTTCGCGCACCGCCTCTGCCTGACTTTTTTGATGTCACAAATTGTGATATCAAAAAATCACATTCGCTTTTTGAAAGCTGAAACATGAAATCCTCAGGAAAACGTTTTTTATGCCTTTTTACGGCCTGATTTAAAACTCTTGTTTCAACCCCATAAAGCTCTGCAAGATCTTTGTCCAGCATCACCTTAACACTACGGATAAAAAATATTTTACTGGCAACAGCCTCAATTGAAATTAGCTCGGACATTATTTAATCCACCTTTTTATAGCGTTAAGACCCTTCAAAATATTTCGGTTATGCATTCCCACGCTGGAGCATGGGAACGAGAAGCACTAAGACTGTAAACCACTTTTGGGGCTTGTTGAAAGATGCCACATTTTCTTATATCACCCTCCTTACAGCTCCAAACCCCCTCGAAACCGATTTCCCAATCCCCAGATAATCAGGTATTAAAAAATTGGTTTTAAATATACCGTTAAACCCTGTCATGCTTTTGCCTTTAAGGTTTACTTTTATTTCTTTTAGCTTAATATCAATTTTAATCTTCTGATCTTTTGAAAGCCAGCAGTCAAGATACTTTGACATGGACAAGATATTGCCCGTTATCACTCTTTTCAGCATTTCGTTCTTTTCTTCCCTGTCTGCCTCATTGTATTTTTTGAAGTTTTTCTGATTAAGTCCGATCCAGGGAGAAGCAAATTCGTACATAAATATTTCATCGGAATATCCGAATTCGACTTCTTCTACTTTTAGATCTTTTTCAAAAACAGGGATAACGGTATCTTCAATAATAATCTTATCAAGCTTCATGAATATTTCCGAAAAAATGCTCACAGCCTTGTCCGTTATAGCAATGATTGCGGGCGTTTTATCTATCAGCTTGAACTGGATTAACGGATATCGGTATATCGGTTTTCCTGTTTTCAAATCATGATTATGAATAAGATCATGATTTTTAAAAAAATTTCCGATAAAGCCACGAAATTTATGTATATGCGATGCTCTCAAATTAACATTACTAAAACTAAGAGTTGCTTTTTTCATGATTTATCCTTGATTTCAGTAACATCTTAACAAAGGCAATCCCTGTTTTTACAAAATTTCGCTGACCGCTTTTAATTTTTTCATGTCTTTGTCGAATGAAATAACGACCTTTTCAGGAGAAGAATGGGCGGCAAGAAGACAATCTACGATATCAATATTGGTGCTTTTGTATTTTAGAAGCGCTTCGAGGATTTCTGATCTATCGAGATTTACAATGCCGGAAAAATTCAGTATTCCGCTTAATTTTGTTGAAATCTCACTCTTGGGAATTTGATAATATTTTTCCATAACATAGATGCATTCAACAATAACCACATCAAATATCTCGGCCTTTTTTGTCCCTTCAAAGACTTTTGCCATAAAAGCTCCTGCTTTAGGGCTATGCACTTTATGATCATCAAGCAAGTATCTAAGAATAATGTTTGTATCAATAAGATACACTTTCTTTGTTGAATTCATGTTTTATTTCCATAAAATAGATATGATGTTTTTTATCCTTGTTTTAATGGATGTGATGAAAAAAACTATTTTCAACAAACTATATCTAGTTTCAATCCTTATTATGTTGGATTAAGAAATGATCTAACTAACTAAATCTATAAAAAACTAAATGTCAAGCACCTTTTTTCTTTACAATAAATTCCCAAAGTTCACTCTCATAAAAATCAGCCGGATAAACCTTCTCCTGCTGTTTCTTTAGCAATTTCATCTTGTATTTTCTTTCTTATTTTTTTTAAAGAAACATATCCCTTTGCATATTTTTTCAGACTCCCGGCTAATTGTTCCGATTGCACTCCGGGAACGCCTTTTAGCTTGACCTCGTCGTCTTCAACAAGAAACAAAACCGCGCCATCTTTTTCGATTTTTAATTTTTTCCTAATTGGCTTAGGGATCGTTATTTGACCCTTCTTTGATACTTTTGCATACATTTTATATTTATCCTTCAAATTAATATATTCTTACTTTATAAAATAGTCCATCTTGTAAAATAATACAAGCATTAATGTTTTGTAACAATTTAGCCTTTTGAAAAAAGAATCTGACAGGATAACAAGATAAACAAGATTTTATTTAAAGTGCACAAACAAAGTTAGCTCTCATTGTAGCTATCCAGTAAATCATAAAATATAATCACAACATGAAGAAGGTGTGTATCAAGGTATAAGGATTTAGATTTGGATTAACAGGAAAAGTTTCGATAATTTAAATCCTGAATATCTTGTAAATCCTGTCCAAAAAAATAATATTTAAAAGAGCTAACGTGTTACAATGTTTCTAATTTTCAATTATGTTTTATTGTTTATATGCACAGATTGATTCAGAAAAACTTCGCAAGAATCTCATCATTCACCAGTTTCCTATCAAAACCCTGCCCCAGAACCTTTATATTCCTGAAATTCTCCTGACAGAAAGGAAACAGGTAAACGCTGTCTGTTTTTTCATCAATCAGGTCACGACATTTTTCCGATAGTTCATCAAAGCGGTTTGATTCAAGCCTTCCTAGAAAAACGCTTTTTTGAACTCTGATAAGACCGAATTTCTTACATTCTTTCGCGATCTTTGTTCTCGGTTTGTTTTCGACAATATCGTATATTATCCAGACAAGGACGCTCATTTCCTCAAAACTCCTTAATCTCCAGCCATTTCGGCCTTTTTTCGCTTTCATCGGCAAGCAGAATATTTGCAAGCCTGTGGGCTTCGTGCTGAGGAATATACTTTCTTTTTACATTCTTTTTCTTGTATCTTATAGTCTCCTCCATAAGACTGTTTATCGCATCAACAACAACCGGTTTTCCCTTGTCATTTAAAGAAACCGCATTTTCAGTCGCATGAAAATACTCATCTTTTATCTTTTTCCCTGTAAAAAGATATGCAGCGGTCTGTTCCGCATAAATTCTAAAAGGCTCAATAAGATCAAATACCATGGATTTTTTATTGTAATTATCGGTGTGAAGAAAGCCCACATAGGGATCAAGGCCGGCCAGTATGCAGGCTTTTTCAATCCTGGAATAAAGGATTCCATAGCAGTAATTGAGCACAGCATTAAATGGATCTCTGGCCGGCTGCTGCGACCTTCCTTTGAATAGATATTTTTCCGGCATTATTTTGGAGAGGCACTGAAAATATGCTCTGCCGGCCGCGCCCTCAAACCCCATAATGCTGTTTCTGGCATCTTCGATTGTCCCGTCATGCATGGAAAGACCGGAAAGAGCGCTGTCAATAATCTTGATCGGGCTTTCAAACAGATTTTCCCTGCCAGGCCTGGAATACATCAGTTTTTTTAGAAACCCGTTCTGGTTTTCAATTTTTTGCCTGATCATATCAATGACCAATTCAAGCCCTTTTTTATCTTCTGCAATTTCCAGTTGTTTTCTGCGGATAAGCGCTGTGCTTCCCATTTTGGCAAACCATATTCTACCGATTGGGTCGCCATATCCATTTAAAAACACAATATCTATATTATTCTCCATGGCCGTTGTTATTGCCTGGGTGGTAATCATGGCCTGGTTGGAGATAACGATTGATTCTATCTTCAGGGGTGAAACATCAAAACGTTTGTCTTTATTTTTAAGCCTGAAAAGACCGTCCTTTTGTGTAATATATGTGCCGGCGCTGTTTATTACCAGTTGCACTATAATCCTCCTTGACCACTATTTTTGCGAAAGAAGAAATTTATATTTTTTTTAGTTGTTCAGGGTTCTGTATCGTTGCTTAATTTCTTTCTCATTCCTAATGTAGGTTGTGATTTGACTATAGGTTTTAGTTTATTTGAATGCAAATCCTTTTGTATCTGAAAATTCCTCTTGCGCAAAGAGATTGGTGCAGGTCGAGTAAAAAATCTTTTGCGAACGACTTCGAGCAATTTCGCCTTCCAGGCCGGTAAACACAAGGCTTTCTGCAAGCCCGATGTTAAAAAACACGAGTTGGTCTTTGCTAATTAAGAATCCCACAAAACTCCACATAAAAATTAATATATCTGGACGCCTTTAACATTTATGAATTATTATAAAAATAAATCGATTTGGTATATTTTTTTTCTTGACTTTTGTTGAATAATGTAATTTGACAAAAACATAGTGGAAAAAAGTGGATATCAATGGAGACCTTTGAAAAATGTTCAATTTTGTTCAAGTTCAAGGAAGGTGAAAATTTTAAATGTAGGAATACATTGAGTATTTCGAGGCTTAAAATTTGAGCCTGACGCTGGCACGAAGTGAAGCTTTAGCGCTATTTGGGCAAAAGGGGGCGTTTTGCAAAGGTCTCCGATGGTGATTTATGTTTAGAGGAAGCTCCTTTAATACAATTGATTCAAAGGGACGTATAATAATTCCGGCCAGATTTCGTGATGTCATAAAAGCCGGAGGCGGTGGCGGAGTGATAGTTACCAGGCTGGATAAAGCCCTTTTTGCCTATACGTTTGATCAATGGAGCAAGATCGAATCCAAGGTTTTGGCAATGTCTGAAACAAGCGAGTATATGCGCCGCTTCAGGAGAGTATTTATAGGGGGTGCCTCTGATTGTAATTGTGACAAGCAGGGCCGGATCCTGATTCCACCGGTTTTAAGGCAGTATGCGGAATTTGAAAAGGAAATCGTGCTTGTGGGGCAGATAGTTCATTTTGAAATATGGTCTAAGGAAAATTATGAGCAGGAAGTGGTGCAGATGGAAGAAGATATGAAAAAGGAGGCTGTCAGCAACGAAATAGCAAAATTAGGGCTTTAACCCGAAAGGTGAACAACTCATAAAGAATTTAATTATAAATACCATCTATAAAGTGTTGTATGGTGCATAAATCAAAGTCACTAATAATTTACAATAATTCAATTAGTTGTACATTATTTTATAAGTTGTTCATGAGAGATTCGGGCTAATCCTATGTCGTACAAACACATTCCTGTAATGTTAAGCGAGGTCGTTCATTACCTTAATTGTAAGCCCGGGAAAATCTATGCGGATTGTACGCTTGGCGGTTCAGGTCATGCGGGCGCCATTTTGGAAAAAATTATTCCAGATGGGATTCTGATCGGCATAGATCAGGATATAGACGCAATAAAAAACGCAAGAAAAATTTTAAAACCATACAAGTTTAATGTTCATCTCTTTCATGATAATTTTATAAATCTTCCGAAAATTCTTTCACAATTAAATATTACTGCTGTAGACGGCATTCTTCTCGATCTTGGAATTTCATTTCATCACCTCGACTCAAGTGGAAGGGGTTTCAGCTTCAGAAAAGATGAACCGCTGGATATGCGGATGAACATTGAATCAGATACAACGGCTGAAGAGTTGATAAATACGATGGATGAAAAAAGCCTTGCTGAAATTTTTTTTAAGTATGGAGAGGAACGCTATTCACGTAAAATAGCAAAAAAAATAGTTAATGTAAGAAAAAAAGAAAAAATTAAATCCAGCAGGCAGCTATCGGAAATCGTATGCAGAGCCGTTTCGGGCAAAGCATCATCCAAAAGAAGGATTCACCCTGCCACTCGAGTGTTTATGGCTGTTAGAATAGCTGTTAACAAAGAGCTGGATATGCTCAATTCATTCATGGAAGCCTCCGTTGACTTGTTGAAGCCTGAAGGCAGGTTTTGCATATTATCATTTCATTCACTCGAAGACAGAATTGTAAAAAAAAAAATAAAACTGCTGGAAGGCAAGTGCATATGCCCGCCAGCTCTGCCAAGGTGTGTTTGCAATAAGACAAGAATTATACGATCTTTGAGCAAAAAAGTTTTGCGGCCAACGGAAGAAGAAGTTGCAGCCAATCCAATGGCAAGAAGCGCAAAACTGAGAGTCGTAGAAAAATTGTAACTATGGCTCGTAAAACCAAAAAAAATGCTCGCAGCACAAGGATAGTGATAATCTGGTTTATCATTATGGCTGTCTTTATTGCTGAGCTTCTAATTTACACATGGAGCAGAGTGCAGTGCATAAAATCCGGGTATGAAATTTCTAATGAAAATAACAAAAATCGGAAGCTTATAACTCTGCAAAATAACTTGAAGGTTGAGCTTGCGCGCCTGAAATCTCCGGAACGGCTCGCAAAGATAGCAAAAAACCAGCTTGGCCTGAAAACACCAACACCGGAGCAGATAATTATAATTCCATGAAACCAATTGAAAAAAAACACATAAAGTTGAGAACAGTTCTAATTGGTTTTATTTTCAGCATTTTTCTATCTGTTATAGGGGCAAGGGCTTTTTATCTTCAGGTTTTTTGCAGTTCATGGCTGTCAAGGAAAGCAGCAAATCAGTATGAGAAATCATTAATATTTCAGGGAAAGCGTGGGACAATTTACGATACAAACCACAGGGAAATGGCCTTGAGCATAGATGTTACATCAATTGTGGCATATCCCCCCAATATCGAGGATCCGGCGGCGACCTCCAAGGCTCTTAATAAAACGCTGAAAATTGACGTTAATTCGCTTAAGCAGAGACTCACATCTGCCAGATCATTTGTTTGGGTTAAACGCAAGGTTACACCAAAGGAAGTAAAAGATGTAAAAGCCCTTGATCTCAAAGGTATAGATTTTATAGCCGAGCACGAACGTTTTTTCCCAAATAAAACCCTTGCGGCGCAGGTGCTTGGATTTTCAGGTATAGACGGGCATGGCCTTGAAGGAATCGAATATTATTATGACTCTTACCTTAAAGGAGATAGTTGCAGCTTTACGGTTTTAAAAGATGCTTTCAAACGCAGGTTTGACGCTAAAAAGAATGTGATGTCTGATTGCAGCGGAAATAATCTGATATTAACGATTGATCATAATATCCAGTACTTAGCCGAAAGAGCGCTTGAAGAAGCTGCTGTTAAATTTAATGCCAAATCAGGGATGGCAATCGTAATGTCTCCAAAGACCGGAGCCATACTGGCCGTAGCGCACTATCCGTTTTTCAATCCAAATTCTTTTGGAGAGTTTGATCGGGATCTGTGGAGAAACAGATCAATAACAGATCCATTCGAGCCTGGCTCAACCATGAAAATCTTTAGCGCATGTGCGGCAATAGAATTTGGAGGATGTTCTCCGAACACCATTTTTTTCTGTGAAAACGGTAAATACAGAATAGGCAAAAACGTTGTCCACGATACTCATCCTCACGGCTGGTTGTCTCTACAGCATATTATTAAGTTTTCAAGCAATATCGGCACCATAAAGGTTGGCGAAAGGATAGGGCCGGAACATATTTATAAAACATTCCGCAGTTTTGGTTTTGGTGAAAAGACAGGAATAGATTGCCCGGGGGAAACATCGGGCGGCCTGTCCCACTATAATAGATGGGCAAAAATTGATGCCGGCGCAATAGCTTTTGGACAGGGAGTTGCCGTTTCTGCTCTGCAGCTTATAACTGCGGCTTCAGCGATTGCAAATGATGGGATCCTCATGGCTCCTTATATTGTCCAGGCTATAACGGATCAGAATGGACGTCTTATAAAAAGCTCAAGCCCGCGTATGGTCAGAAGGGTCGTTTCACCGGAGACAGCCCGAACCGTGAAAAAAATAATGGCTTCTGTAACTACTGAGGGGGGAACAGGTGTTAATGCTGCTTTGGAAGGTTATTCTGTCTGCGGGAAGACAGGAACCGCCCAGAAAATTGATGAGAAAGGAACTTACTCGGACGAAAAATACATAGCTTCATTTCTTGGGTTCATTCCTGCCGAGGATCCTGAAATAACTGTTCTGGTAGTTATTGACGAACCACAGGGAAAGCATTTTGGCAGCATAGTTGCGGCTCCGGCATTCAAAAGAATAGCGTATGAAACTGTAAACTATATGAACATACCGTTAACTGTCGATAATTCATTTGGAAGATTGGTTGACATGCGGACCGGCTCAGGAGGAAAGAAGGCTGTTTTCGAAGGAGGAAAGAAAAAAATAAAGTTAGTAAGCGGAAATGGGGCAAGAGGTTGAAACTTTCTATTTTGCTTGAATTTGTAACAAAAATAAGGCGTGTAAGCATTGTCAAAGAAGGTATGGAGCATCAGCATAGCGCGGGAACAGGGCAGCATAATGATTTATGCGCCTGTTTGCTGGATTATGAAATAGGCTCAATACATTATCGGGCGCAGGAGGTTAAGCCTGATGGTCTTTTTGTTGCTATAAAGGGTTTTAAGGCGGATGGGCATGACTTTATTGATGAAGCCCTGGCAAGAGGTGCATCGGTAATTGTAACTCAGAAACCTGTTAATAAAGAATCTGTAATTATAGAGGTTGAGAATACCAGAAGAGCTCTTGCCGCAATTTCTGCAAATTTTTACGGGAATGCTTCAGAGAAGTTGTTCATTATAGGGATAACCGGAACAAACGGTAAAACAACAACAGCTTACATAATTGAAAGCATCCTTGCTGAAGCGGGTTTCAAGGTTGGTGTAATAGGAACTATTAATTACCGTTATTCAGGCAGGGTTTTTCCAAACCCAATGACAACGCCGGAATCTTTGGATCTGCAGAGGATATTGACGGAAATGCATGAAAACGGGATCACCCACGTTGTTCTGGAAGTGTCATCTCATGCAATTGACCTGCACAGGATTGACCACTGCCGGATAAATATTGGTGTGTTCACCAATCTGACTCGGGAACACCTTGATTATCATGGAGATATGGATTCTTACTGGTTTTGCAAAAAAAGGCTTTTTACAGAGCATTTAAAAACCGGGCCTAAGAAGGGCCGTACTCTGGCTGTAGTAAATTGCGATGATAAGAGAGGAAAAGGACTTTATAATTTACTTTCAGAAGCATCTGACAGTATGATCGTAATTTCCACAGGCAGTACGGCAGATAAAATGATATGGCCGGATAATATTAAATACAGCCTTACAGGTATTACTGGGAGAATTTCAACAGAAAAGGGGATATTTAATTTTAAATCACCTCTTGCAGGGGAGCATAATCTTGAGAATATACTCAGTGCAACAGGTGTGGGGATTGCTCTTGGACTTTCTCCGGCTATCATAAAGGCAGGTATAGAAAAGACTGGCTGGATACCGGGCAGACTTGAATTTATACCAAATAAAGCAGGCAAGTTTGTGTTTGTTGATTACGCTCATACTCCGGATGCTCTGGAACATGTTCTCTCTTCTTTAAAGTCAATTAAAGATAATAAAATCGGCAGAATTATCTGTGTATTTGGCTGCGGCGGCGATAGAGATAGAGGCAAAAGGCCCCGGATGGGCGAAATAGCCGGCAGGTTTTGCGATCTAACTATAATCACATCGGATAATCCGCGGACAGAAGATCCCATGGGAATAATAAGCCAGATAGTAGAGGGAATAAAACAAACATCTTCAAAGGAGTATACTCTGCCTGAGCTGGTAAACGGCATTCAAGAGAGAGGTTGTGTTATTGAGCCTGATCGCAGGAAAGCCATAAAACTGAGCATCACATCAGCCGGTCCGGGAGATATTATACTTATAGCCGGCAAGGGGCATGAGACATATCAATTAATCAAGGGTGAAACTTTTCCCTTTGATGACAGGGAGGAGGCGAGAAAAGCTTTTAAATAGTGCCTGAACGAAAACTGCTAATTTTCCCAATTTCTGCGTCAGGCTTAAATTTTAATCCTCAAAATACTCCATGTATTCCTGTGGTTAAAATTTGCGCCTTCCTTGAACTTGAAAAAATTTTCTAGTTTTCGTTCGGGCACTAAATAGAAAAAACGACAATGGGAAACGAACCAAAAATACCCTGGACTACTGCTGAAATCCTTGAAGCAACAAAGGGAGACCTTTTGTGCGGGGATATCAAACATACTTTTGAGGGAGTATCCATTGATTCACGCACAATATCTGCAAATGAACTTTTCATTGCGATCAAGGGAAATGTTTATGACGGTCACAGTTTTGCATCTGATGTGATAAGCAGCGGCGTGAGAGGGCTTATTATAAGTAAAGATAAAGTCTGTGATCCCGCCGGTACAGATTGGCAGGATAAGGGCATTGTTTGTGTGAAGGTGAACGATACAACAAAAGCTCTGGGCGATCTTGGTTCTTTTAACCGCATGCGTACTGATGTTTCAGTTGTAGCAATTACAGGATCGAACGGCAAAACTACAACCAGGGAAATGACTGCTTCCGTTGTTTCAACGCGTTATAAAACTTTATCGAGCAAAGGAAATTTCAACAATGAAATAGGGCTTCCGCTAACGCTTCTGGATCTTAAAAACAGCCACCAGTGGGCTGTGCTTGAGCTTGGGATGAACAGACCCGGAGAGATAGACAGACTGGGTGAAATTTGCATTCCTGATATTGGCGTAATTACAAACATAGGCTTTGCTCACCTTGAGGGACTGGGCTCAATTGAAGGGGTAATGAATGCCAAAGGAGAGCTTCTAAAAAGAATAAAGCCGGAGGGAACAGCGGTTCTTAATGCAGATGATTCAAGAGTTTTATATTTATCAACTAAAACCTCAAAAAAAGTGCTTTATTTCGGTTTATCAGAAGATGCCCGTATTAAAGCGCTGAACGTCAATGAAACGACAACCGGGATTTCTTTTACTCTGGTGCTGCCGGAAGAAAGAATTCCAATAGAACTAAAAGTGCATGGCGGATTCATGGTATCAAACGCCCTCGCTGCAGCGTCTGTTGGATATATTATTGGTTTGTCTTCAGAGGAGATAAAAGCCGGCTTAGAATATTTTCAGCCGGTTAAGGGCAGAATAAATATCTTCGATGTCAGGGGAGTGCACATAATTGACGACACATACAATGCAAATCCTGATTCAATGGAAGCTGCAATCAGGACTCTTAGTTCATTAAAAGGCAACAGCAGGGGTATTCTTGTCGCAGGAGATATGCTTGAGCTGGGAGAACACGCAGAATCCATGCACAGAAAGATAGGCGCTCTGTCTGCCAGATCAAATATTGCAAGGCTTTACATTACAGGTGAGTTCGCAGAAGCTGTTGCAAACGGTGCCGGCAAAGAAGATAAAAATTCGATTGATATATTTATTGGAGCAAAAGAAGAGATTGTTGAAGATTTAAAGAAATCACTTTTGCCGGGAGACTGGGTTCTTGTGAAGGGCTCAAGGGCAATGGGCATGGAGAAAATCGTTGAGGGGTTGAAGATCTAAAATATTATGCTTTACCATCTGCTATATCCGCTTCATACGACAATATCGGCTTTTAATGTATTCCGCTACATTACATTCAGAACTATCTATGCCAGCCTTACAGCTTTTTTTATCTGTTTTTTCCTCGGGCCGTGGGTTATCAGAAAGCTCAGCGAGATGCAGATCGGACAGCATATAAGAGAAGACGGCCCGCAGTCACATTTTGATAAAGCCGGAACGCCCACTATGGGAGGAATCCTGATTATATTTTCGATTACTGTCTCTGCACTTCTCTGGATGAATTTGACAAACTATTATGTGTGGATAGTTCTTTTGGTAACGATTGGCTTTGGCGCTATCGGCTTTATAGACGACTATCTCATGCAGATCAAAAAGCGGAGCAAGGGACTCAGCGTTAAAAGCAAGTTTTGTCTTCAGATATTACTCGCATTGTTAATTGGATTTCTTGTTTATATGTGTCCTGATTTTTCAACGCAAGTAACTGTCCCGTTTTTTAAAAATATTTCGCCTGATATAGGCTGGGGATATATAATTTTTGCCGCATTTGTAATTGTTGCAACATCAAATGCCGTCAACCTTACAGACGGCCTTGACGGCCTTGCTGTTGGCCCCGTGATTGTAGTTGCTGCCACATATATGCTTTTTGCTTATGTGGCAGGGCATTCTAAAATAGCTGATTATCTTCAGATCAACTATGTTGCCGAAGGCGGTGAAACAGCAATTTTTTGCGGAATTCTGGCTGGCGCAGGCATGGGTTTTCTGTGGTTTAACGCTTACCCTGCTCAAATTTTTATGGGTGATGTTGGATCCCTTTCCCTGGGCGGCGCTATAGGCACAGTTGCTGTGATTACAAAACAGGAGATACTGCTGGTAATTGTCGGGGGCCTTTTTGTTATAGAAACACTTTCCGTGATTTTTCAGGTAGGTTTTTTCAAGATAACAAACGGCCGAAGGATTTTCAAAATGGCGCCGCTTCACCATCATTTTGAATTAAAAGGATGGCCGGAGCCAAAGGTTATAGTGCGATTTTGGATAATTGCTATAGCGCTTGCACTTATCTCAATGAGTACACTGAAACTAAGATAAAATGTTCAGGGATCAGGGGTCAGGCAACGATTATGCCTGGTTCCCATGCTCCAGCGTGGGAACCCATATGGTATGCATTCCCACGCTGGAGCATGGGAACGAGAACGAGAAAACGGTTGCTCAAAACATAAAACCATTAACTGTAAACCGACAACCGACAACCGTAAACCCTTAATATTATGGAGCTTGAAAATAAAAATATTCTGGTAGTCGGCCTCGGCGTCACAGGCGTTGCAACTGCTCGTTTTTTAATAAACAGAGGAGCATCAGTAACCGTTGCTGACCAGAAGAAAGAACAGGAGATAGTCTCCGAAGAGCCATTAATCCGCGAGCCCGGAATAAGAATGGAACTAGGGTCACATAGAATTGAAACTTTTGAAAAGGCGGATCTTATTGTAGTCAGCCCCGGAGTTTCTCATACAATTCTGCCAATAAGAAGAGCAAAGGAACAAGGGATTCCAGTACTAGGTGAAATTGAGCTTGCATCAAGATTTATAACAGAACCAATTGTTGCTGTAACCGGCACTAATGGCAAAACCACTACAACAACTCTTTTAGGCAAAATGCTTGAAGATTCCGGTCTTAAAGTATTTGTGGGCGGCAATATAGGCAAGCCTCTGATTGCATATGCCGATGGAGAGGAAAAGGCTGAAATTGTTGTTATAGAAGTAAGCAGTTTCCAACTGGATACCATAGATACTTTCCGAGCCAACGTGGCGGTTTTACTGAATATTACCGAAGATCATATGGATCGTTATCCTGATTTAGATGCTTATACAAAGTCCAAGGCCCGGATTTTTAAGAACCAGCAATATAACGATACAGCGGTGTTAAATGGTTCTGATCCTGTTGTGCGTTCTTTGAGCAGAGATATCCTGAGCAAAAAAGTTTTTTTCAGTTCAAAAGAAGAAAAAGGCGTGATCATAAGCGATGAAAGCATAATTTCTCAGGAAAACATATCCCGGCTACTTGCAGACTTTAAACTGCCTGGTAAACACAACATGGAGAATGCTGCAGCGGCAAGTCTTGCGGCACTGGCTGCCGGAGGGACTTTTGAAGGGGTGCGGTCGGCATTGAGAAAATTTAAAGGGCTTTCCCACAGGCTTGAATATATTGATACTCTGAATGGTGTCGACTTTTTCGACGATTCAAAGGCTACAAATGTTGATTCAGTGGCAAAAGCGCTTGAAACTTTTGAAAGACCCGTAGTCCTGATTATGGGCGGGCGAAATAAGGGAAGTAAATTTCATACTCTGAGAGATTTGATAGATAGGCACACAAAAGAGCTGATAGTTATTGGAGAAGCAAAAAAGGATATTAAGGCTGAACTTGGGGATATTAAGCCTGTTGAGACTGCAACTACAATGGAGGACGCAGTTTTTAAGGCATATCATGCTGCAAAATCTGGTGATATTGTGCTCTTGTCGCCGGCCTGCGCCAGTTTTGACATGTATAACAGCTATGCGCAAAGGGGAGAAGATTTTTGCAGAGCTGTTGCAAAGCTTGGAACGGTTAACGGTTAACGGTTGTCAGTTTACAGTTACTGATTTTATGTTTTTAACAACCGTGAACCGTAAACTGTGAACCGTAAACGTTTAGCTATATGCTATGACAAAACAACTGCCTGAAAATAATCCGCAATCAGGATACGATATCAAACTTCTTTTCCCTGTCCTTTTTCTGGTTGGGATAGGGATTGTAATGGTTTACAGCTCAAGTTCAGCCCTGGCGCTTAAAGAATTTGGAATTGATTACTATTTTTTTAAGAAGCAGACGTTTTTTTCACTATTAGGAATTCTTGCTCTGGTTAGTTGCAGGCATATTCCGTTAAAACTTTTTCGTTCTTTGGCATATCCGTTTCTATTTTTAGCGTTTCTATTGCTAATTGCTGTTAAGTTTTCCGGACTGGGTATAACTGCCGGGGGCTCCACACGATGGTTACGGCTGGGTTTTTTTACATTCCAGCCATCTGAGTTTGCGCGTTTTTCTCTTGTGTTATATCTGGCGTACTCCATGAGTAAAAAATTGGATAAACTTAAAGATTTTTCAATTGGTTTCCTGCCTCATGTCATAGTTCTCGGCATATTCGCAATACTGATATTTCTGCAACCGGATTTTGGTTCGGTAATTATTTTTGGGGCAGTTACATGGATTATGCTTTTTATCGGAGGTGTTCGAATCTTACATCTTTTAACACCGCTGCTGATTTTTCTGCCCGCTTTATATTTATTTATGATTAACGCCCCTTACAGGTTTAAACGAATTATGAGTTTCTGGGATCCATGGCAATATCCGGCAGATGAAGGATACCAGATGATACATTCCTTTATGGCTTTCGGTACCGGGGGCATATGGGGAACAGGAATAGGAAAAGGTTATCAGAAGCTTTTCTACCTTCCCGAACCACATACTGATTTTATTTTTTCAGTTATTGGCGAGGAGCTTGGGCTTCTTGGCGTCCTTGTAATTCTATTGCTCTATTTTGTGATCCTGTGGAGGGGAATCAGCATAGCAATAAATGCAGAAGAGCCTTTTGGATCATTTATGGCTATTGGTTTGACAATCGCAATTGGGCTTCAGGTTTGCATTAATATGGGAGTTGCCCTGGGCCTTTTACCAACCAAGGGGCTTACGCTGCCGTTCTTGAGTTATGGGGGGACTTCTCTTTTAATCAATATGGCATCAATAGGAGTATTGATGAATATAGGAGCATCTACCAATGCGCTTAAAACCAGGCGAGTCAGAAAAAAGAGCGCATAGGGCAAATAGCAACGGAAAGCACATTGTAATTGCGGGTGGCGGCACAGGCGGGCATCTATTTCCCGGGATAGCCATTGCCGAGGCTTTTATTAAGCGCAATCCTGAGAATAGAGTCATTTTTATAAGTACGGGCAAGCCATTTGAAGTATCTGTTTTAGAAGAAAAAAAATTTTCACTTAAAACCATAACTGTAGAAGGGATAAAAGGTCGTGGAATAGTTAATCAGATCATATCAGTTTCGAAAATACCGAAGGGATTATTTGACTCCATGCTTATCCTGAAAGACTTCAGGCCGAATCTGGTTGTTGGAGTTGGAAGCTATTCTGCAGGGCCTGTGGTGCTTGGGGCATGGCTTATGGGAATTAAAATTGTTCTGCATGAACAGAACATATTGCCGGGCATTACAAACCGTATTTTGTCTTATCTGGCTGACCGTATTTATGTTTCTTTTAAAGATACTCGGGCTAATTTTGATCCAAAGAAGGTTTGTTTTACAGGCAATCCTGTGAGGAACGAAATTCTTTGTTTTGCAATGGAAGAATCCGAAATTTCTGGTTCCATTCAAGGTAAACTTTTTACAATTCTCGTAATCGGAGGCAGCCAGGGGGCTCACAGCATCAATATGGCTGTAGTGGATGCTCTGAAATTCCTAAAAGAGAAAGACAGCTTTTTTTTCATACATCAGACAGGGGCTGCTGATGAAGAAGAGGTAAAGAATGCATACAAAGAGCAAGGTATTCCCGGTATTGTTAAAGCATTTTTCAATGATATGGGACAGCAATACAGCAATGCCGATTTAATTATATGCAGAGCCGGCGCTACTACCGTGGCAGAATTAACAGCTATTGGTAAAGGTGCGCTGTTAATACCATACCCTTTTGCGGCAGACGACCATCAGGTTTTAAATGCAAAAAAGTTGTCAGATGCAGGCGCTGCGGAAATAATTCTTCAAAAGGAACTCAGCGGCAGGTTACTTGCGAGGAAAATCGAGCACTATGCATCAAATTACAAGGACATTAGTAATATGGCTTTAATGGCAAAGAAGCTTGGCAGGCCGGATGCAGCAGAGGTCATTGTTGATGATTGTTATAGGTTAATGAAAAGATCAAGGCAGCCAACTGTGAACCGTGAACCTGAGTAGTTATAGATTATGTGTAGCCGTTCACGGCTTGAAACTTGAAATTGGAAAGTAGAAATTAGGGAGAGATTAAAATAGAAATTGGGAAGAACAGTACAAAAGTATGAAGGCCAAATTTCCAATTTCTAATTTCAATGTTCCGTGAACGCTTACGATTATGTATCTTAAAAAATACCACATACACTTTGTAGGAATCGGAGGAATAGGAATGAGCGGTATTGCCGAGCTCCTTCTTAATCTCGGCTATAAGGTATCTGGTTCTGATATAAAGTCATCAGACATTACGAGGCGCTTAAAAAAGCTCGGCGGTATAATATTTGAGGGGCATTCCGCGGAGCAGCTTAGCAGAGCTGATGTTGTTGTGACATCATCTGCTATCGGGGCGGATAATCCGGAGGTTGTTGCTGCAAAAAAAGCCTCAATTCCTCTAATACCAAGAGCGGAAATGCTGGCTGAACTTATGCGGTTAAAGTACAGCGTGGCTGTGGCCGGTGCGCATGGGAAAACATCAACAACTTCAATAGTTGCTTCGGTCCTGAGTAAAGGAGGGCTTGATCCTACAGTGGTTATCGGTGGTAAACTTAAAGGCATAGACTCAAATGCGCTGCTTGGCAGAGGTGACTTTATAGTAGCCGAAGCTGATGAAAGTGATGGTTCTTTCCTTAAAATGTCGCCTACTATAGCGGTAGTAACCAATATAGACAGAGAGCATCTCGATTTTTATGAAGACTTAACTTCCATAAAAGAAGTCTTCTTAAGTTTCATTGACAGGATACCTTTCTATGGTCTTGCCGTGCTTTGCCTTGATAATGAGCCAATACAGGAGCTTATCCCGAAGATTAAGAAACGCTTTACTACCTATGGGATGAGCGCCCAGGCTGACTTTTATGCAAGAGACATTGTGTTCAGCAATCAAAAAAGCAGGTTTGATATCTATCATATGGGCGATATGCTTGGAAACATAACTTTAAATCTTCCCGGTACCCACAATGTCTATAACTCTTTGGCAAGCATTGCTGTTGGAATTGAGCTGGATATTCCCTTTGATATTATCAAGTATGCCCTGGAAACTCTTGAAGGTGTTCATCGAAGGCTCGAGATCAAAGGAGAAAAAAGGGGTATTACAGTTATTGACGATTACGGGCATCACCCAACAGAGATTAAAACTTCTCTGAGAGCTGTAAGAGAAAGCTGGCCGGACAGGCGTATAATTGCAGTTTTTCAGCCGCACCGCTATACCAGAACAAAAGCGCTCTTTAATGAGTTTACGCGCTCATTCTACCAGTCAGATCTGCTTGTAGTTCTTCCAATTTATCCTGCGGGCGAAGAAAAGATAGAGGGAATAGATGGCTGTACCCTCTGTGAGGGCATCAGGACACATGGCCATAAAGAAGCTGTTTTCAAAGAAAGTTTCAAAGAGACTGTTTTACATTTGAATGAAATATTAGAGGAGCGAGATATACTGCTAACTTTAGGTGCAGGAGATGTATGGAAAGTCGGGGAAGAGGTTCTTAACCTCACATGAAACTATAAACTTGAGTTCTCACAAATAAGCCTTTTACTTTTATGTTTTTCTCGTTCCCATGCTCCGGCGTGGGAATGCATACCATATGGGTTCCCACGCCGGAGCATGGGAACCAGGCATGTTTACTCAACTGTGAACTGACAACTGTAAACCGACAACCGTTTATAATGCTTGATTCCGATTCAAAAATATGGCTTGAAAGCCGGTTTAAAAACAGCGTTAGATTTGATGAATCTATGTCGAAGCATACATCTTTGCGGGTGGGAGGTGCGGCCGACGCTTTTGTCATGCCTGAAAAGCCCGAAGAACTTGTGGAGCTTATCAAGTGGTCCCGGCAGAAGGATATTCCTTGTCTTGTTATCGGAGACGGGACGAATCTTCTTGTAAAAGACAGTGGCATACGCGGAATTGTAATTTTACTTACGAAATGTCTAAAGAGCGTTACTAAAAGAGATATAGGAAGAGATGGCATCATTGTTACCGCCCTGGCTGGGGCAAGGATGCAGACTCTTTGCTCTTTTGCTGTTAAGAATGGCCTCAAAGGGATGAATTTTGCCATTGGCATTCCAGGTACGGTGGGTGGAGGCATAATGATGAATGCCGGAACCGCCCATGGATCAATGAAAGGCGTTCTTGATTCCATAAAGATTTTGTTGCCTGACGGGCATACTAAAATAATCATGAGAGAAAATTTGGACTTTGAATACAGGAAACTGTCTCTGAAAAATGAAGTAAAAGAAGTTAATCAAGGGCAGCCCATTATAATGGGAGGTTGCTTTTGTCTGCATCCTTCAGACCCGAAGGAACTTCAAAAAGATGCTGAGGAAATTTTGAAAGCAAGAAAAGAAAGGCAGCCATCTGGTTCCCCAAGTGCCGGATGCTTTTTTAAAAACCCTTTGTCCGGGAAAACAGCGGGAGAGCTTATTGATCTGGCCGGACTTAAAGGCAAGTCAATAGGTGGAGCAGAAATTTCATTAAAACATGCCAATTTTATTATTAACAGGGACAGAGCATCGGCCTCCGACATACTGGCCCTTATAGAGCTTGTTCAGGAAACGGTGTCAAAAAAGTTCAACATTAACCTGGAGCCGGAGATAAAAATTGTTGGGCAATAAGCATATAAGGAAAAACTATTACAAGCGCATATCAACTAAAAGACGTGTCAAAATATTACAGCGCTTTATTTTCTGTTTTGAGATAGCGACTGTAGCTGCCATTTTAACTGTAATGAGCTTTGTTTTTATTCTGGCTCACGATTTCATTACACAATGTGACTATTTCAGGGCTGATAACGTAGTCGTTAGAGGAGTGCATCGACTTTCAAAACAGCAGATCCTTGAACAGGCAAATATAAATAAAGGAATAAATATTCTTTCAGTAAATCTTTCAATAATAAGAAACAGATTGCTGGCGCATTCTTGGATAGCCGAGGCTGAGGTCAGGAGAGAGCTGCCTGACATAATAACTATTGGAATTAAGGAGCATGAAGAGCTTGCCATTTTAGATCTTGGCCGCAGGTTCCTGATAAACATTAATGGAGAAGTATTTAAAGAATGGACTGCATCGGATCCTGATGTTTTGCCGATTGTCAGCGGACTTCAATTTTCAGACCTGAATGTTTCCGGTGAGCCACGCAGCACATCTTTTAATGCAGTAATGGAGGTTTTACGCCTTGGCCGGGAGCCTGACAGCATTCTTCCAAACAGGAGAATAAGAAAAATCCGGGTGGACAGACAAACAGGTCTTACCCTGTATGCATTTGATAGAGCAAGAGTAATAAAGCTGGGCTATCATGATTATCCAGACAAGTATGAAAGGCTTGAAAGCGTGCTTTTTTACCTGAAGAAAAAGGAATGTTTTCCGGATTTCAATTCTATCGATTTGAATCACGTGGATCGCATTGTTGTAAATCTTGTGAAGGATGAATCATCTGCCGGGGATCATAAGGAGGTTTAGCATGCAGGGAAAGGAAGAAATTGTTGTGGGCCTTGATATTGGAACTACCAAAATCTGCGCTGTTGTTGGTGAAATATCCGGCGATGAAATCAATATAGTCGGTATAGGCACACACCCTTCAATCGGGCTTCGTAAGGGAGTGGTGGTGAATATTGAATCAACCGTAGAATCTATAAAAAAAGCGGTTGAGGAAGCGGAGCTTATGGCCGGCTGCGAAATTTCGTCGGTTTATGCTGGAATTGCAGGAGGGCATATAACCGGCTTCAACAGCCGCGGAATTGTGGCGGTAAAAAGTTCTGAAATAACTGAGCTTGATGTTGAGCGAGTAATCGATGCCGCAAGAGCTGTGGCAATCCCAATGGACAGAGAAGTAATACATGTGATTCCCCAGCAATTCATTGTTGATGATGAAGCAGGTATTCAAAATCCTGTTGGTATGGCAGGGGTAAGGCTGGAGGCGAAAATTCATATTGTGACCGGAGCTGTTACGTCGGCTCACAACATTGTCAAGTGTGCAAACCGTTCTGGCCTTGATGTCTGTGATATTGTTCTGGAATCTCTTGCTTCCGGCGAAGCTGTGCTAACCGAAGAAGAAAAGGAGCTGGGTGCGGGTTTGATTGACCTCGGTGGAGGGACAAGCGATCTGGCTATATTTTGCAACAAAAATATCAGGCATACATTCGTGCTTGCATTAGGGGGCAACAACCTGACAAATGACCTGGCAATTGGACTGCATGCACCGCTTGGAGAAGCGGAGAAGATAAAGAAGAAATATGGAACTTGCGTTGCAAAAAATATCAGCAGCGAAGAAACTATCGAGGTCCCGGGCATGGGGGGGCGAAAGCCCAGAAAGCTTCCCAGGCAAATTCTTGGTGAAATTTTGGAACCCCGTATGGAGGAAATCTTCACACTGATAAATAGAGAAATTTATAGAGCGGAGATGGAGAAATTAATTTCGTCAGGCATTGTTTTGACGGGCGGATCAGCGCTTTTGAGTGATGTGACTGAGGTCGCGGAATCAGTTTTCAATTTCCCAACCCGGCTAGGTAAGCCTATGGGAATCAGTGGTCTGGTCGATGTGGTAAACAACCCCATGTATGCTACCGGCGTTGGGCTGGTTATATACGGCGCCAAAAACCAGACTGCTAAGAAGAAATTCAGGATTCGCGATAAAAACATTTTCAACGGTTTAATAACAAGGATGAAAAAATGGTTCAAGGATGTAATTTGATTTGTCGATTAGGATGGGAATCAACCTATCAGATTAATTATTATTTGTAACCTAAGTTGAGCGATTTTTTGCGAAAAAATCGCTCAAGCTATGTGTAAGAGGAGGGGGGCTATGTTTAGTTATGTAGATAATGATAAATCTGCAAAGATCAAGGTTATTGGGGTAGGTGGTGCAGGCGGAAATGCAATAAACAATATGATTGAGTCCAATCTGCAGGGTGTTAAGTTTATTGCGGCAAACACGGATGCTCAGGCACTTGAGAATTCAAAGGCACAGCTCAAGCTGCAGATTGGAGAAAGGCTTACAGAAGGACTTGGCGCTGGTGCTGATCCTAAAGTCGGGAGAGAAGCCGCACTTGAAAGTAAGGAAGCAATAAAAAGCGCTCTTGAAGACAGCCACATGGTTTTTATTACCGCTGGATTCGGCGGTGGTTCCGGCACGGGAGCCGCACCTGTTATAGCGGAAATTTGTAAAGAAATTGAAGCGCTGACAGTTGCAGTAGTGACAAAGCCTTTTTCATTTGAAGGGAAGAAAAGGGCAAAACAGGCGGAAGAAGGCATTGCTGCATTAAAAGAGGTTGCCGACACAGTAATTATAATACCCAACGACAGATTAAGAGGAATTGCTTCCAAAAATGCAAGGATGGTCGATATGTTTAAGAAAGCAGATGAAATTCTTCTTCATTCCGTCAAGGGAATTACCGATCTTATTATGATGCCGGGTCTGGTCAATCTTGATTTTGCGGATGTTAGAACAACAATGTTAAGGGCAGGCATGGCCATAATGGGTACAGGTATAGCAAGTGGTGCTAACCGGGCAAAAGAAGCTGCTGAAAGGGCTATATCCCATCCATTACTTGAAGATATCTCCATTGCCGGCGCAAAAGGTGTATTAATGAACTTAACAAGTACCAGTGAATTAACAATGGAGGAGATGACGGAAGCTTCCGATAGAATATATGAAGAGGTGGGTGAGGATGCCGATATTATCTGGGGAACTGTAGTTGATGAGTCTCTTGGTGATGAGATGAGAGTCACCGTTATTGCAACAGGGATAGGTGCGGGGCATGAATCATCAATGCCTAAAAAATACAAAAATAAGTACATGGATCATGAACTCAGGGGAAAAATAAGAGATATTACTCCTAATGACATGAGGAATGCATTTGACTTTGATGAGCCGACTTTTATCCGTCGAAAGGAAGCGGTAGGTGAATCAACGGGAGCTACTTACAGAGGATGCAAGGGAATAATAATCGACAACAATGATCTTGAGATTCCTACCTTTTTAAGAAGAAAGGCAGACTAGAATATAAGGTTGAAGGCTGAAGGCTGTCAGAGCGCATCAGGCTTTAGCTTATCCACCTATAAATAGTTAGTGTCTGTCCGAAAAGTATTTTTTTCAATACTGGCAATAGTTCCAGCTTATTTGCCGATGTGAAGATTTGTGAAAAAGCTAACTGCTAAAAAGCTTCGATTTGAGAATAGCATCCAACTGACTATAATTTCAGGTGTTTTGAGTTTTCGTCCAGACACTAGTTACTTATATGGTATCGAAAACCGGCAAGTCAAATAAAAGATACGCTGAATCGGAAATCGGTACAATCAGGAAAGATTGTAGAGAATGTATTCGAATAGCCCTTGTATATCCCAACAAATATCAAGTTGGGATGTCCAGTCTTGGTTTCCAGACAGTATATCACTTATTAAACAATATTGAGGATGTTGCATGTGAAAGATCTTTCCTGCCCGATGAAACCAGTTCGCCCGGGGCCGGAATAACTACTATAGAATCAGGTAGGCCAATTTCTGATTTTGACGTTATCGCTTTTTCAATTTCCTTTGAGAATGACTACCCCAATCTTCTAACCATTCTATATAAAGCAGGTATCCCCTTGCATTCAGGCGATAGAGGAATCCCCCATCCTCTTGTTGTTGCAGGGGGAGTTGCCTGCTTTTTAAACCCGGAACCTATTTCATCATTTATCGATTGTTTTTTGATCGGGGAGGCGGAATTGATGCTTCCCAAATTTATTGACTGCCTTGATAATAATATAAGCAGAAGATCTCTTTTAAAAAATATAGTACGCAAAGTACCCGGTACTTACGTTCCTGCATTTTACGAAACAACCTATAATAAAGATGGAACAATTTGCTCCTTTGAACCACTGCTTGATGTTCCTGACAATATCAGGCGGACTTACCTGGAAGATCTTTCCCGGGTGTCAACCCGCAGCAGTATAATAACTCCGCATACTACCTTTGATAACACATTTTTGATAGAAACAGGCAGGGGTTGTCCGCATGGTTGCCGCTTCTGCAGTGCCGGATATGTTTACAGGCCTCCGAGATTCAGGTCTTTCCCGGTTATTGCAAAATGTTTGGACCAGGGGGTTTTGCTTACCGATAAAATCGGTCTTGTAGGAGCTGCGGTTTCGGATTTTCCCAGTATAAAAGAACTTTACGATTATGTTAATAATAAGGATATTAGAATATCGTTCAGCTCTCTCAGGGCTGACTCACTTTGCCCGGAGCTTATATCTTTACTAAGGCGAAGCAAAGTAAAAACAGCTACAATTGCCCCGGATGCAGGATCTGAACGTATGCGCAAGGTAATCAATAAAGGCATTACAGAAGAAGAAATACTTAATGCTGCTGAGGCCCTTGTTGCAGGCGGTATCCCAAACTTAAAGCTCTATTTCATGATTGGTCTTCCTACAGAAACAATGGATGATGTAGAAGCTGTCATAGAACTGTGCAAAAAAATAAAACATCAATTCCTCGAATCGAGCAGGATTAAAAAGCGAATAGGGGGAATAACTGTAACCGTTAATTCTTTTGTCCCAAAGCCTTTTACACCTTTTCAGTGGGTTGCAATGGATGATGAACGCACTTTGAAAAAGAAAATAAAGATGATAAAGGATGGTTTGAAAAGAGTTGCAAACGTCCGTGTTCATGCGGACATCCCGCGTTGGGCTTATATTCAGGCTATATTTTCACGCGGTGACCGCAAGGTTTCAGAAATTCTGACCTTAGCTAATAAAAATCATGGAAACTGGGCGCAAACACTTAAGGAAACACCGATAAATCCGGATTTCTACGCTCTGAGGGAACGATCTCTGGATGAATTGCTTCCCTGGGACTTTATAGATCATGGTGTAAGAAAGTCTTTTCTAAAACAGGAATATAAGAAAGCCCTGGATGGTAAAGAGACCGCACCATGCCCTATGAAATCATGCAATGTCTGCGGGGTCTGTAAGAAAGAAGGTTGAGCCTTAACATCAGTCTAATTAGTGCCTGAACGAAAACCCCTGGTTCCGAGTGGTCATTGCGAGGAGTGAGGAACGAACGACGAAGCAATCCCCTTGTTTCATGGAGATTGCTTCGGTCGTACCTCCCTCGCAATGACAGGAAACAGGAAAACTGTAATTCAGGGAGTTTTCGTTCAGGCACTAATTACATTTGTTGATAACGCCAAGCGCAGATACAACTTTTTATTAGACGCGTATTATATTGAAATAGCGAGTATTTCACACAACAAATCGTTGAACGTGGGCGTCTAATTCCGTGCGGCTTTCAAAGGAAGTCCCCCGCATGGCATGCCACAGTTCCACAAGGGCTTCGGACCGCAACCGGCGCCAGTTAACTCAAACATTCGGCGTAAATATGAAAATCATATGTATTTTGAAGTGGCAGTTTCATAATCTATTCACATAAAAGGAGGAACTGAAAATGGATGAAACTAAAGGGGTAACGGTTACTGACATTCAAATGCCTTTCGGTTCAATGGTTATCTTTATGATAAAATGGGCTATTGCGTCAATACCAGCAGCGATAATTTTATTTCTAATTGCTTCTGTTTTTGCTGTAGTTTTTGGTGGTATTTTTAGTGGTATGACTGGCCTAATGCGATAATTAAACTCGATAAAGACGAACCAAGGCCGAACGAATAAGGATAGATTGTGTGAGCGCAGCGAACCGCGACCAACAAGGCGCTGGAGAGAGGATCGGTGTCAAAGCGTCCCGCATATCACAACTGCAGTTTAGATCGGAGCATACTTGTGACCAATAACGATATCTTGCGCCGTATCCGCTATATTTTCGACTTTAACGATTCGAAAATGATTGCTGTATTTGGCTTAGCTGATCATCAGGTAACGCGGGAGCAGATCAGCGGTTGGTTAAAAAAAGATGATGATCCTGCGTATCAGAAATGTAGCGACACTAAGCTGGCGATTTTCCTAAATGGTTTGATTAACGATAAACGAGGCAAAAAAGAAGGGCCACAACCCGAGCCAGAGCAGCGTTTAACTAACAATATCATTTTCAGAAAATTAAAAATCGCATTAAACCTGAAAGCCGAAGACATATTGGAGATTATGGACCTGGCTAATTTGCGCATTAGTAAACACGAATTAAGTGCGTTTTTCCGTAAGCCAGACCATAAACACTACCGTGACTGTAAAGATCAGATCTTGCGTAATTTTCTAAAAGGTATGCAGCTTAAATATCACGCTAACATTCAATTGAAAGCAGGGTTCAAACGGAAGTAGTTTTTTTGCGCTGAGAGAGTATTTTGAGAGATGTAAAAACTGCGCGGCTGATTCATAAAGTTCAAGGTTACGTATAGCTGCTATATATTTGTCATTTTGAAATTGCTTTAAAAGGTGTGATATCGAACTTTCAGAATTGTGCTGTCAAGTGAATGATGTTTTGACTCGCTTTCCGATTTTGTCACAAGTATAGGGTGGACAATTAAGACGTTTTTACAACACAACCCGACCTTATACAACTGGTGCATACCACCATTCTTTTTACTCTTCCTTTATAAACAGCGCGTACTCTTTGAAGATTTGGTTTAAAACGACGTTTTGTTTTATTGTGTGCATGGCTGACATTATTGCCCACAAGTGGTTTTTTCCCGCATATTTCACACATCCTTGACATGATTAATTCTCCTAAAAATATTATTTATTGACGGCTCCGTAAAAAGTCCATTTTCTGCGTTGCGCTGCACCCTTTGTCATTGCGACGTAGCTATAAGTACGTCTCTTTCCTCAGGATTTGCGTGCCTTGAAACTGAAGCTTTTTTACTTTGCCGTCTAAATTTATCGATTTTATAAAATTTTAAAATCAGAATTTGGATATCTACAACAAAATTTATTGAGTGTAAAGTATTTTTTAAAAATAGCTCAACTTAGGTTAAAGTTTCATATAGACAACTCTCTTTGCTTGCCAACAGAAATACGTAAATTCGCAAAGAAGATTTGATGGTAGATCCATTTGTTATAAGAAGCAAATTCTTCATCTGAATGTGATAGAGCCTCAAAAACCGAATATCCCCGTTCTTCCATATCCACAAGCAAACGCAGCCCCCGCATTACAAGATCATCACTGTAAAGGAATATATTAAAGTTTGTAAACCTCTCCCTTATTTCATAATGAAGGGACATTATTCCATCTAGAATAATCACCTTACTATGGCCGATCAATTTAAAACCACTGTGTTTGCCTGTCCTGTGATCATAAAGCGGCAGGTTGATTTCTCGACCATCATAGATAAGTTCCTTCATTGTTTCAATTAATAACGGCATGTCGGTAGATTCCGGATTATATCCACTTAATTTCCTGTCCCACCTTGTTTTACGATCCAGAAGAAAACCGTCAAGAGGTATATGCACAGTATTTATCTTGCGGTCGTTCAGATATCTTTCTAAATTTTTGCAAAACGCGGTTTTACCTAATGCAGCAGCTCCGGATACTGCAAAAACAAAGTCGATTATGGGTGCATACTTTTCTTTTTTATTAACAACATTTCTTTTTATACAGTTTTGAAGGATGTATTTGTTGATATCTGAGTTTTTATCCATGATAATTTGTTTTAACCAGTCTGGTTTTGCCGGGTGTAAGTTTTGTCTTTTTCCCTAGTATGTTTAATAAAACCTGATTATTTCCTTTCCCTTCAACTGTAACTTTTATTGTTTTTTTCGTGAATTTAAAATTATACCATTTTTTCTTATGGCATATTCTAAAAGCAAGATTGCTCCAGTGCTCAGGCATGTGAGGATTTATTTCAGGGATTTCGCTGCTAAGATCTATTCCCGCAAAATATCTCATAATAACGTCAAGTGTGCCCGCCATTACGCCGCAATGTATCCCTTCGATCGTAGTGCCTCCCTGCGTATCAAATATGTCGCTTTTCAACGCGTCCATGAACCATTTCCATGGTGTGTCTGATGCGTGGATATAACTTGAAATCACGGCGTGCACTACTTTGCTGAGCGTAGATCCGTGACTTGTTCTCTTTTCATAGTAATCGTAGTTGACTTTTAAAAATTCAACAGCATCATCAACCTTGTATCCCAGTTGTCTAAATATACGTCCAATTTCATCAGGTGAAAGCACATAAAACATCATAAGGGTGTCAGCTTGTTTTGACACCTTATAACGGTTTGGGGAATCTCCTTCGGCTTTCAAGATTCGATCCAATCGGTGTATCTCGCCGTATTTTTTACGATATTGATTCCAGCCAAATTCTTTCAAGTCCATATAACCGTCGAACTGGCTGATTACATTTTTATCTGATAAGACGACGTTCATCTTATTTGTGATCTCTTGCCACTTTTCTATCTCGTTGTATTTAAAACCTGTCTTTTGGGACAGCCTTTCGAGTATTTTTTGGCTAAGCCCTTCTATGAGTTCAATAGCTTTTCCAAGGAGCCATACTGCCATAACATTCGTATATGCGTTGTCCTTTAGTCCATCTTTTTCAGAAGCAGGGAGTTTTTCATGAAATTCGTCAGGCCCCATTACTCCCGAAATATGATATCTGTTCGAGGTTTTGTTATATTTTGCTATACTCGCCCAGAAACGGGCAATTTGAAGCATAATTTCTGTGCCGTAATTTTCGAGGAACTTCCTGTCATTCGTGTCTGAAATATATCTCCACACATTGTAAAACACGGCAATTGAGACGTGCCTTTGCCTTCTGCTCAAATCAGGTCCCCATGAACCGTCTTTGGGATTGTAATGAACCTCCTGAGTTTCCTCGCTTCCGTCATCTGCAGTCTGCCATGGAAACATGGCGCCCTGGTATCTGTTTTGTCTCGCATATTTAATTGCCGCGTCGAGGCGTCTGTACCTGTACATTAAAAGTGCGCGCGAGATTTCAGGAAAGTGGAGATTATAAAAAGGCAGAATGTAAAGCTCATCCCAGAATACATGTCCCCTGTATGCTTCTCCGTGCAATCCTCTTGCAGTTATTCCCGCATCTATATTTTTGTTGTGTAAAGACGCAGCGACAAGCAGGTGGTAGGTGTGAAGGCGGACGATTTTTTGCGCAAGTCTGTCACCGGTAATTTTGATGTCTGCTTTATTCCAGAGCGCCTTCCAGGCCTTTTTGTGCGGGCCGTATATCTCTTTAAAGGTCTTTGCTTTTGTCAAAATTTCCGTGACCGATTTTTGGGGATTTGAGATATTCTTGTCAAGTGATGTGTAGATACTTACGAGTTTTTCAACAGTATATGTATTGTTTTCCACAGCATCTATATTTATTTCTTCGGTTATGCCCGCTTTTTGTTGCAAAATACTTTTACTGACGGACATCGGCTTTTTGTTCTTATATAGATTTGTCCTTGAACCCATAACGATCTGGTATTTTGAACAGTTGGTTTGAACGTGGAGGAAAATCGAACCCTTTGTCTTTCCACAAGATACACCTGAAAGATGTTTTGAATGCAGTTTGCGGTAGCGGGCAACGCCGTCATTGATAATATTCCCGTCAATAGAGGATCGTATGGTAATCGTATCCGAATAGTTGACAGGCGTGATATCATACTTTATGGCGCAAAGATGGGGAGTTGCCATGCTTGCAAGCCGTTTGCTGTGAATTCTTGTAATTCTGCCGAGCCCGTCCTTGCATACTATCGATCTTTCCATTACACTCTCTTTCATGTTGAGGGAGTGGGTGTAACTTATAAGTTCCATTTTTAACGGGCTGATAAAGCTCCCGCTTCCGACCGCAAATTCAATTAAAAGCCAGTTCGGGCAATTTACAAAGTCGTTGTTGTATATGTTTCTGCCCTGAATCTTTGTGGCCGGCTTGTTGTATATCCCGGCAATATATGTTCCTGGATAGTGGGTTTCGGAAGCTTTTTCTCCTTCAAAGCAACCCCTTGTGCCAAGATAGCCATTCCCGATCGTTGTGAGCGTCTCTCTTAATTTTTCATCTTCAGGATCAAAACCGTTATAAGTAAGGTTCCAGCCGTCCTCCTCAATCGAGAGCTCAAACCAGTCTTTTATTTCTTTGATGCTTATTTCAGAAAGATCATGGATTACAATGTCTGCACCGCTCTGTTTAAGCGTTTCGCCTGTACCGTTTCGGTCTATTCCCAGTGTCAGGCCGAAATTTCCTTTTCTGCCCGCCTCGACTCCGGAAACTGCGTCTTCAGCAACCATGCACTCTCCTGGCATCAGGCCAAGGTTTTTAGAAGCTGTAACAAATATGTCTGGATCGGGTTTCCCTTTCAGATTAAGCTGTTGTGATACATCTCCATCGACCCGTGTTTCAAAAAGGTCTTCGATTCCTGCAAGTTGTAGAATCAACTTGCAGTTACGGCTGGAAGATGCGACGCCAACTTTAATGCCTTTTCTCTTCAGGTCCTTAATAAATTTTATTGATGTTTCGAATATATCGGGGCCTTCACGACGTAAAACCTTTTGAAAGTCAATGTTTTTTCTGTTTCCCATTCCGCAAATGGTTTCCCTGTCCGGAGGATCGCTATATTCTCCGAATGGGAATTCGATACCCCTTGATTTTAAAAAACTCTTTACTCCTTCCATTCTCGGCTTGCCGTCAACGTATTGGAGGTAGTCATTTTCCGGATCAAAGGGGACAAAAGGTTTATTTTCCCTTTTGGCGATTTTTTTTAAAAAAACGTTAAACATGCTTTCCCAGGCAAGTGCATGCACACGAGCTGTTCCGGTTACTACTCCGTCAAGATCAAAAATTGCACCGTTGAATTTGGTTGAAGCCATTTTTTACCCTTTTTTAGCTTGTAAAAACACAAGATTTCTATAGGCTTTAAGATAATCCCAGGATGGTGACGAGTATATCAGGCTCTGTTACAATAAATGAATTTGAGCAGACATCTTTTACCCTTGCTGCAAGCTTTCTATCTTTTGTGACAAAAACAGTCCATGTATCAGGCGTTTTCTCCATAGCAGCTTCTATTAACAAAACATCGGAAGATGTATCTCCGCAAATAAGATGCGGCCCTTGTTTCATATTTAGTTTTAATGCATCATCAAGATATCTTACAGCGTCTGCCTTGTCAAAATCTTTGGCTCCCGACAACGAGTCTTCAATTGTAAGTATTATCTCAATATCAAGACCGGTATCTTCAATTCTAAAATTTTCTTGTCCAGGATCTATTTCTTGAACAATCCGCCTGATTTTTTTTAAAAATTCTTTTGATTCAGGTTCAGGTATTGACTTTCGGATATTCTGGCGAGCAACGGTTGTCTGGCCGAATTTAAACTGAAGGCCTGATCCGATCATAGAAAATTTTTCAAAGGCAGGCTCTTTTACAAGATTGAGCAGCCTTTTGTTAAGGTTGTCTAAAAGCCGTTGCTTTTTTTCTTCAATAGGATAAGTCTTTCGTTTTCCGCTAAGATCGATACATTCCCTTCCCTTTGAAGCCGCATAAATGAAAGTCTTGTCGGGGTTTACGCAGACATCGAGAATACCCGGGCCACTTAGCGGGGCTGAAGTTATGATTATGGAATTTATGGCTTTTTTCCTGGCAAAACGGGTAAGAAAAACAGAATTGTAAACAGCTTGAACAGAAGAACAGTATCTGCCGCAGTAGTTATTTATTGTCCCGTCCCTGTCAGTAATGAAGCAGTTAAATTTCAAACCTTGTAATTTTTTTATGCCTCCGTTTACCTGCTTTCTGAATCCGTTATGAAGCTTTTCAAGGTGCTCGATAAATTCCTTTTCAGTATTTTCTAGAAAGAAAACATCTTTTTTGAGTTCCGAGATCTCGTAAACCAACCTGGCCTTTATTTTCTTTGAGTCGCCTATATACAGCAGCTTTAACCCATCTTCAGAACTGATCTCTTCAAGCGAGAAGAGTGCGTTTTTTAGCGATTTGATCGGGTCGCAGTCAATTGAAAGACCTGTAAATATATTTTCAACCAATCCATAACGCACATCCCGGGTCATAGCCATCAGGTTGTAAAACTGTTTGAGCGTATGAATTTCTTGCTTTTTAATAAAAGTATGGCTCATTTTTGATCAACTTCCTTTGATAAACATGTGGGGGGTGAAACTTGAGATATGAGCTTAAAATGATATCAAAATTTCTAAGTAGTGCCTGAACGAAAAGCCCTGCTTCCAAGCGGTCATTGTGAGGAGTAAGGAACGAACGACGAAGCAATCCCCTTATTCCAAGAGATTGCTTCGGTCGTACCTCCCTCGCAATGACAGGAAAACCCTAATTCAGGAAGTTTTCGTTCAGACACTAAGTAAAAATATTAATATATCATCTATATGGAATGATTTAAAGAGTTAAATTCTAAGAGTCGTTGCGTGGCAATTTGGAGGAAGGAAGAGGAGTGGGGGCATTATATTATTGCTTCTTCAACAATGTATCCTTTTCGGATTAAAAGTGCAGCAGTTACTCCGGTTAAATATTTTTCGCCAACTCCGCATGAGGGGCTTTTATCTTTAAGAAAGCAGCGCTTGATTTTTTGCTCCCTGATCATATCCAGTGCTGCATAGGCTCCTTTAATAAATGCCTCAGTATTATCATCCCCGTAAGTGTTTATAACTTTTGCATTTCCATCCAGAACATCAAAACCATCTCCTTCAACGAGGTTTGAGGGGGCTCTTGGAGTAGTAAGTCCGCCAAGCTGTTCGGGACAGATCGGAAGAATTTTTTCAGATTCCAGCAGCTTTATTAAGGCTGAGTTTTTTTTGCTTTTACCATCATATCTGCATTTGTATCCTAAAAGGCAGGCGCTTATTGCTATCATCAACTTCTTATTCTTTTATATATTCTTTACACAAAGCAATATACTGAAGGGTTTTATGATGGATTCCAACATCGGGATAATTGGTAAGGACAGCCTCGAAACGGCTCAAAGCTGCTTTATAGTGCTTGTTTTTGTAATAAAAGAATCCTACGTAGAATTCATGCCCTGAAAGACTTTTTAAGCATTTTTTTAATTTAACTCTTGCTCTGTTTGCATAGGCGTTTTCCGGGAACTGTTTTATCAGCTTTTTAAAAGTATCAAGTGCTTTTTGCGCTGTAGTCTGGTCTCGATCAACAGTATCTATCTGTTCAAAATAGCTAAGTCCTATCTGATAGATAACATAAGCTATTGCCTCGTTACGCGGATGAAGGTTAACAAACTCTTCATATGCAGATACAGCCTCTTCATACTCCTTTAGTTTGTAATATGAATCAGCGATTTTCAGCTCTGCAAGGATTGCATATTTGCTGAAAGGATACCAGTCCCTTAATTTTTCAAAGTATTCTATTGATGTTTTATAATTTTCTTTTTTAAACTCATTCATTCCACTACTTGCAAGTTCCTGGATGCTCTTTTCTTCTTTTGGCTCAAGCCAAGCACAACTTGAAAAGACAAGCAATGAAATGATAGCAATTGTTAAGATACGTTTCATTATTATAAAGTAATATTTTCGTAATAGTATAGCCACTAAGGCACAAAGTCGCAAAGAAGAGATATAAATTACAATCTTGGTGTCTTTGTGGCTGACCTATAGATTCTCCGTATCCTATTCAAAAACCAGGATAAAACCCATTTTGAATTTACGCAAAGTCTTTATTTACAAATAGTTATATTTTGACAGACTGCCCATTACCACGGAATTTGAATAGGATACGATTTTCCATATAATGTTCTGCCGAAAATACAGCACTTGCCGCATCTCCAGCAGCGGTTACAATCTGGCGCAGGCCGGTACTTCTTACATCACCTGCTGCAAACACACCCGGTACTGATGACTGCATATTCGAGTCGACGATTATAAAGCCGTAATCATCTACTTTTACTTCATCTTTTAAAAAATTTGTGTTGGGTAGTATGCCTGTCCATATAAAACAGCCGTCTACGGAGAATTCTTTTGTTTCCCCGGTTTTAACATTTTTTACTGTAATCTTTTCTACATTGGTTAAACCATCAATACCTGTTAATACGGAATCCCAGATAAATTCAATTTTATCATTGGCAAATGCTCGTTCCTGCAGGATCCTGGTTGCCCTTAATTGATCTCTTCTATGAATAAGATAAACCTTTTTTGCGAATTTGGTCAGAAATATGCTTTCCTGAACAGCGGTATCTCCGCCCCCCACTGCCGCAACCATCTTGTCTTTGAAAAAAGGTGCGTCACAGGTTGCGCATGTAGATAAGCCTTTTCCAAAAAAAATATCTTCACCTGGGATACCGAGCTTTTTGGGTGAAGCTCCTGTAGCTATAATAATTGTGTGGCTTGTGATAGTCCTGTCGCTTAACTTGATTTTTTTGACGGGCTCAGACAACAAATCAAGAGAAATTACTTCATTTGATTCTATATTAAGATCAAATTTTTTAACCTGCTCGGTCATTTTCTGAATCAAGTCAGGCCCGCTAATTCCTTCCGGAAAGCCGGGATAATTTTCAATCCAGTCAGTTGTGAGAACCTGTCCTCCCGGCACAATTTTTTCAATCAGGATTACATTCAATCTGGCGCGTGCAGCATAAAGACCGGCGGTGAGTCCGGCCGGACCACCGCCGATTATAACAAGGTCATAATCAACACTTTTCATTACAAAGTTTCCTATAAAATTTTGTTTATAACTTCCTCCAGCTTTGATTTGGCAACTATACCTATCACATGATCTACTACATTACCATCCTTGAAGAACATAAGCGTGGGTATAGATCTTATTCCATATTTGCCGGGAGTGATTGGATTATCGTCAACATTGCATTTGACAAACTTAATTTTATCTCCAAATTCACCGGCAAGCTGTTCTACCAAAGGGGAAATGGCCATACATGGCCCGCACCACGGTGCCCAGAAGTCTATAAGCACCGGTTTATCAGAGTTCAGAACCTCAGCATCAAAAATGCTGTCATCAATTTCAAAAATACCTTCCGCCATAATAATTATCCTTTCCGCAATAAGTTTTACAATACAAAAGAAATATAATATTACAGACAAGTATTGTCAACCTTGTCATCAATATAACAGAGAAATTCGCTGGCCTTAAAAAATGCAGAGTTGGAGATTGTCGGATAATTTATTTTATAATCGGTGATACGGTTTTCGTTTTAAGAATAAGTCATAGACGAAAAATATAATGATTCATTGCAGCCGATTGAAAAGAAATGCA
>JAJSZT010000014.1 GCA_030272815.1 Deltaproteobacteria bacterium | reverse complement strand
CCTGCCTTTTTTACTAAGCAGAGCGTCAACTTCCTGATGCTTTTCCAAAAATGCCTTTACATTGCTCGCAACAACAACAGAAGAGTCAATGACGTTTACCTTTTTACCTATTTTTTTTTGAATAATGTTTTTTAATAAGGGATAATGAGTACAGCCAAGAATAAGCGTGTCTATCTGTCTGACTTTCAATGGATGCAGATATTTTTTAACAATCATCTTTGTTTCAGGTTTGTTAAGCCAGCCTTCTTCAACCAAAGGCACAAGGAGCGGGCAGGCTTTTGAGTAAACCCTTGCTTTTGGAGTCATTTCCTTTATCTTTTTTTCATATATACCGCTTTTGACTGTTGCCCTGGTTCCAATGATTCCAATACATAGTTTATGAGAAGTATTGATTGAAAGTTCAACTGCCGGCGTAATAACTTCAAATATCGGAATATCGAAATTTTCAACCACGCTTTCTGTAGCAACACTTGAAGCCGTGTTGCATGCTATTACAACGATTTTTGCGCCCTTGCTTAAAAGAAACTCGGTATTTTCAAGAGCGTATTTCTTAACTGTTTCAGAACTCTTGGTTCCGTATGGTGTGCGGGCGGTATCTCCAAAGTATATGATATCATAACCGGAGAGATTCTCCATTATTGCTTTTACAACTGTTAACCCGCCTATTCCTGAGTCAAATATTCCTATCATGGCAATTAATAAGTGAATTATGTAACAGTTCACGGTTGTCGGTTTACAGTTAACAGTTTTATGTTTTGATCAACCGTGAACCGTGAACTGTGAACCGTAAACTATTACTATTGTTTTAGGTAAGAGAATTATGTTTACAAACCGACCTGATACATTCCTGCACCAGATTATCAGGCACATCAGTTCGGATGCCGGGGCACGAATCAGCCATGATACGCCAGTTGTTTATATCTGTCAGCACGCTTTCTATAAACGGCCATGCCCTGCACATGCGTGGTTTAACCGGATGTATGGTGCACAGATCATCCCAGAAGATACAGTAACCGTCAGCGCCCTGTGCAAGCACCAGCTTACTTCCTGATTTAAAGCAGTAGTCTGAAACAAATTTCTTTGGATCTGTATTTATATAAGCTGCAATTTTTTCAATATCATTTGCAGTCACATAGGTTCCTCCGAATCCTTTGCAGCAGTCACCGCATTTTTTGCAAATAAATATATCTGAAGGTTTTATTGTATTAAATGGCATGTCGTGTTTCCATAGCTCTTTTTATGGTAATCTGATCAATGTATTTCAGATCACCACCTATCGGTATTCCTGAAGCAATACGAGTTGTTTTAACCGGATAATTTTCTAAACGCTGAGCAATATACAAGGCAGTGGCTTCGCCTTCAACCGTGGTGCTTGTCGCAAGAACAATCTCTTTTACATTATTATCTTTTATTCTTGATAGCAGCTCCTTGAGCCTTATATCGTCAGGCCCTATGCCGTCCATCGGAGACATAGCGCCCTGAAGAATATGATAAATTCCTTTAAAAGCCCCTGACTTTTCGATAGCCACCATATCGGCGGGCTGTTCCACCACGCACAATAATGAGCTGTTTCTTGTCCCGTCGCTGCAGATATTGCAGATGTCGCTATCGCTCAGGCCAAAACAGATGGAACATGATCCTATTTTTTTTCTGGTTTCCAGGATGCTCAGGGAAAGCTGTTCAACCTCTTTTAACGGAGAACGAATTATATGCATAGTGAGGCGTTCGGCAGTCTTTTCTCCTATCCCCGGAAGCCGGGAGATATTTTTAACCAGGTTCATGATTGATAATGGATAGTGACTCATAATAATTAGTGCCTGTCCGAAAAGTATTTTTTTTTAATACTGGCGATAGGTTCAGCTTATTTACCGATGTGAAGATTTGTGAAAAAGCTATTAGCCATTAGCGGTTAGCTCTTAGCTAAAGGCTGATAGCTAACTGCTAAAAATCTTTGGTTTGAAAATAGCATCCAACTGACTGTAATTTCAGGTGTTCTGAGTTTTCGTCCAGGCACTTTAATTACATCCCAGGTATTTTAAGACCGCCGGTAAGTTTGCTCATCTCTCCTGAAACCATTTCCTGTGATTTTGCAAGAGCGTCATTTACTGCAGCAAGTATCAAATCCTGAAGCATTTCAACATCATCAGGATCAACGACTTCCTTTTCTATTTTGATTGACAAGATCTGCTGCCTGCCATTTGCTACGGCCTTAATCATACCTCCACCGGCGGTTGCTTCAACGGTTTTATCTGCCAGCTCTTCCTGCATTCTAAGCATCTTAGCCTGAAGCTTTTGAGCCTGTTTCATCATGTTTCCCATGCCTTTCATGAGTAAATACCTCCTATATAATTTCTACATCAACAACTTTTCCGTTAAAAATTTCGATTGCATCTGTTACCAGAGGGTGACTCAATGCTTTCTGCTTCAAATTGTTGTTTTGATTTTCCCCCTGTTTTTTTTCACTATTTTGTTTGTTTTTGGCTTTTATGGTCAGATTCATCTTTTCTTCAAAAAATTTACTGCATATTTCTTTTATGATAGCAACATTTTTATCACGCTTTATCATGTTTATATTATAACCATTACCATGCACCTCAAGTTCAATATTTTGTTTGGTAAGTTTTTTCAAGGAACACTTTGCCAGATTTGCAGCAAGAGCAGGATGGTTTTTTGAAAAAATATCAAGGAGTTTATTCCATGTAATTTCAAGATTATCATCAGGATTATAAGAAGGGGAGCTGCAAGATTCTTTAAGCTCCGTTGAATCAGCCGGCTCTTCTGAAATCCCTTGCGAGCCCTTACTATAATATTTTAAAGCGTCCTCATTTTCAGCAACTTCATAATTAGCGGGAATTGCCGGAAGGTTTTTTTTTAAGTCATCAAGTTTTTCTATAAGCAAATCAATAGGTAATACAGGCTTTATCTGAGACAGTCTGATAAATGCTATCTCAAGCGCCAACTTTGGTTGAGCCGAAAGCCTTATCGAAGCCTCCTCTTTGAAGAGAAGATCAAAAATCTGGTTCAAATAAGATTCGGAAATATCCTGAACCTGATCTTGCATTAAATCTATTTCATGTGAAGGGAGATTTATCAGTTTGCTGATATTTTTGCCCATCTTTACAACAAGCAGATTTCTGAAATGTTCAATAATTTCCGCATAAAATTTTTTCATTTCATATCCGCGGGCATAAATTTCATCCACTACATTAAGAGCTTCCGGAATATCCTTTCGTAAAATTGCATTTGAAATATCAAAAATTATTTTTCTGTCGGCAACTCCCAGAATGTCTAAAATGTTCTTGTAGCTGATAGTTCCTTCCGAACAGGCCATTATCTGGTCAAGAAGGCTTAAGGCATCTCTAATGCTTCCCCCGGCTTCGCTGGCAATCAGCATCAGGCTTTCTTCAGTTATATCAATATGTTCTTTAGAACATATATCCTTCATATGATTTGAAATTGACTCGATATCAATGAGTTTGAAGTCGTAACGCTGGCACCTGGAAAGTATAGTTACAGGTATCTTATGGGGCTCGGTAGTTGCAAAAATAAACATTACATGTGATGGGGGTTCTTCTAAAGTTTTTAACAGAGCGTTAAATGCAGAGATACTCAACATGTGGACTTCATCTATAATGTATATCTTGTTAGGGCTGTGAGCCGGCATGTAGTTTATATTTTCACGCAGACTTCTAATTTGTTCAACGCCGTTGTTCGATGCACCGTCAATTTCAAATACGTCAACCGCATTTCCTGAAGTAATTTCACGGCATGATCCGCATGTATTACAAGGGATCGGGGTGGGGCCCTCTTTGCAGTTCATAGCCTTTGCCAGTATTCGTGCTACAGTGGTTTTGCCGGTCCCTCTTGGTCCGGTAAAAAGGATTGCATGGGCAACCCGACGCGATTTGATAGCGTTAGTTAAAGTTTGGGTGACGTGGTTTTGTTTTATAACCTCGTCAAAGGTTTGGGGTCGATACTTACGAGCAAGAACAAGGTAGGACATATATTTTCCTGATTAATTAATGGCGGAGAGAGAGGGATTCGAACCCTCGGTGCCGCTTTTGGCAGCACACACGATTTCCAGTCGTGCTCCTTCAGCCAGCTCGGACATCTCTCCGCAAGATGAGTTTGCAAGTTTCTGTGTAATAAAATATTTTACCAAAGGCACCTAAAATTTGTGGCGGAGAGGGTGGGATTCGAACCCACGATCCCGTTATTAACAGGATACCGCTTTTCGAGAGCGGGGCCTTCAGCCGCTCGGCCACCTCTCCAAATACTTAAAAAATAGTAACTCTTTAGCTTTTTGAAAATATATCCGCTTCAGGTATAATCACACCTGAAGCTCATGCACGACAGGTTTTTGTTTCATAAAGCTAAAATGTTACAAAAATTATAATTGGAGCAGGTAGGAGTCAATATAATTTTTGTTTTGAACTGTCAACATACTCTAACGCTCTAAATAAATTATTTTTAAAAACTTATGAAATTGATTCATGTTTTACTTGAACAAGTTTATTCTTTTTAGTATTCACCTCTTTTTTATTTAACACCTGAAATTTAGGTTCAAGCAAAGGAATTAATAAAATGGCTGAAGTCCTCCCTTTCAGAGGAATCTTATATAACACGCAAAAAATTCGCAACTTGTCTGATGTAGCAACTCCGCCTTATGATGTTATTTCAAAGCAGGAGCAGCTTAATTTCTACGAACGACATCCACAGAACATTATAAGGCTGATATTAGGCAAAACAACTGAGAACGATAATGTCAATAATAATTGTTATACCAGAGCATCTGACTTTTTAAAAAACTGGTTTTCAGAAAATATACTGGAACAGGATACAACGCCTGCATTTTATTTAACATCCATGGATTTTTCTTTAGAAAATAAAATTTTCACGCGTTATGGAATTATTGCTTTAGTTGCTCTGGAGCCGTTTAAAAATGGTGTTATTGTTCCACATGAGAGTACATTTTCCAATGTTAAGATGGAAAGATTTGAACTTATGAAGTCATGCCATGCCAATTTCAGCCCTGTTTTTTCCCTTTATTCAGATAGTAAAAACATCATAATTAATAAATTAAAGGGGCCGGCATTAAAGCAGAAACCAGCAATAGAGTTTACTTATTATGATAGCCACAGGCACAGGATGTGGCGCATAACCGATTTAGATTCCTGCAGATATGTTTCCAATGCAATGCAGAAGAAAAGGCTTTTTATTGCTGACGGGCACCACCGTTATGAAACCGCCCTTGACTATAGAGACTGGATATCGAGTAGCAATCCGGATTTTAATAAAGATCATCCGGCTAATTATGTAATGATGTATCTTAGCGGCATGGAAGATACCGGATTGGCAATACTGCCCGCTCACCGCATGGTTAAAGGCCTGAAAAGTTCAATAACAGCCTCTTTTATTAACAAAGCAGAGGAGTATTTTGATATTTTGACAATTCCTTTTATGGACAGTGATTTCGAAAGAGCTCGGGCTGAATTTATATCAATTCTTAAATCAAATGCTTCAAAAAACATTATCGGGGTCTTAATGAAAGGCTCTATGGAATTTTATCTGCTGACGCTTAAATCAGGTGTAATGGAGCGGATGTTTTCCAATGAACTTCCGGAAGCATTAAGAAATCTTGATGTTACCGTTCTAACCTATCTGATTTTTAAAGAGATATTTGGTTTTGATAATTCAAAATTAGATAACGAAAGTATTATAACTTATTCCAGCATTGAAAAACAGGCCATAGAAGCGGCTGTTTCCGGCGAATGCGATATTTCCTTTATTCTTAATCCAACAAAGATTGAGCAGGTACGCGATATTGCAAATAAAGGCCTTATAATGCCAAGGAAATCAACATATTTTTATCCAAAGGTAATCACAGGTCTTGTTATGAACAAACTATAGACTTTCAGACAATTAATTTCACTGCGTTATCAGTCGTCGACGTATAACTAATACGCCTTCCTCCTTCTGGCCTTGTGAAATTAATTGTCTGAAAGTCTATAACTTCTTGACGGCAGAAACATTTGCTTTACTTCGCTGGTGTATGAACCGTCTTCATGGTAGATTATCAGAGGAGAAGCTATGGTTACGCCCGGTCGACCCCCTTTAATCCCTTCGACAAGAATCAGTTTTGCTTCAGAGTTTCCGTTGGAATGAATAGTGCGAAGGAATTTCGGTTCAATATTGAAAGAGCGCATTTGTGTAATAATATCAGTTATGCGGTCTGAGGAATAAACTGTTATAAATCTTCCGGAAGTACGCAGCATCCTGCGAGCGGTTTCAATAACGTCGAAATGTGTAGCTTTGATTTCATGCCTGGCAACCGCCCTTTGCTGATCAGGGTTCATTCTTCCGGATAAAACCTTCCAGTATGGAGGATTACTGACAACCATATCAACCGGCCCTGAAATCATATCATAATTCAGCTCTTTCATATCTCGGCAAAGAATAGTAATCTGATTTTCCATGTTATTCGATTTAACATTTATAGTTGCAATATCAGCGAGTTCTTTCTGTATCTCAATTCCATAAACTGTGAGTTTTGGATTACGATACGCCATTATCAGGGGGATAATGCCGCATCCCGTTCCCAGATCAAGAATTCTGCCGCCCGGACACTTGCCGGCATGATAGGCCAATAAAACAGCATCTATGGAAAAACGGTAACCAGACCTGTTCTGCTTAATTTTTATATAGCCATTGAAAAAAGTATCAGTTGAAAAATTTTTCATTAAACTAACGCCCTTCGGGCGAGCTTTTAGCTCTTGGCTGATGGCTGATAAGCTTAACAGCCACGCATAGATGTGGTTTTATTATACAGTTCCGATTTTAAATTTTATTTCTTCGACCAGTTCTTTCCCTGCTGAAATGTTTATTTTTGTTAATATATCGTTTTTTAAAAACTGGAGCTGTTGTATCCAGCTCGAACTTGTGACATTCACAATAAGAATTTTTCCTTTTAATGCAAAGGGCTGAGCATTTTCCGCAACGGACTTTCCTACCGTGCTATTCCATATGCTACAGACATTTTTTAGGTCTTCACCGGTCTCGTGGCGATAGGTTTTTAAGATTTTATTTATAATGCTGCTTATGTGCTCAAATTCTTTGGGCTTATTTTTGTTTGATTTCATAATCCTGATAAATATTTTTAAATTAGATTAAGTGTCAAGAAAAACTCTTTAATAATCCAAAAGCCTTGATTTTCACATAACTTTTTGCTTTTTGCTTGACTTGAATTATCAGGCAATTTATATATTTAAAATATCTGTTGATAAATATTGTTATTAATGTTAGCTACACCTTATTTTTTAGGGCATTAAGGCCAAATCCTCATAAAAAGATTTAATTAAATTCGCAGGGGAAAAACTATGACTTGGGATTGGGAAAAACTAAAACAGCAGCAACAGAAGACGGGCGGAGGCGGGGTTCCTCCGCAGGTTGATGAAATCCTTAAAAACATCAAGCAGTTCAAGTTCCCGGGCGGACCGGTTTTAATTGTTATTGTTTTGATAGCTCTATTTTTCGGTTCATCTACATTTTTTACGGTTGGAGTTGATGAGGTCGGAGTTGTTCAGCGATTTGGTAAATATATTCGTGTTAGCCAGCCCGGTCTTAATTTCAAGTTGCCGACAGGCATTGAGAAAGTAACAAAGGTTAAGGTAAAACGCGTTTATAAAGAAGAGTTTGGCTTCCGATCCCCAAGTGGTGAAGCCAGAAAACTTTTTGCATCCGGCGGCACTGAAAATATGAATGTGTCTCTCATGCTTACAGGCGATCTTAATGTTGGCGTAGTGCCATGGATTGTTCAGTACAAGGTAAAAGATCCCTATAATTATTTATTTAAAGTTCGAGATCCCCGCAAGTTGCTTATAGATATGTCCGAATCCTCTATGCGGCTTGTAGTCGGAGATAGAAGCATTAATGAGGTCATAACAAAGCGGCAGGAAATAGCTATTGAAGCTAAGCAGCACCTGCAGGCAGAGATGGACAAGTCAGAAACTGGTATAGGTATTGTAACAATAGAGATGAAAAAAACAAATGTCCCTGAAGCGGTACAGCCCTCATTTAATGAAGTAAATCAGGCTGTACAGGAAAAAGAAAAAATGATCTATCAGGCAAAAGAGGATTATAACAAGGCAATCCCGACTGCAAGAGGAGAGGCAGAGAGAACCATTAAGATGGCTGAAGGATATGCGCTTGATCGCATTAACCGCGCAAAAGGCGATGCTTCAAGATTTGTTGCCCTTTATAATGAGTATGTTAAGGCAAAGGATATTACAAAAAGGCGGATGTACCTTGAGACTATAACAGATCTTTTCCCAAAACTAGGTCATAAGTATATAATAGATTCTGAACAGAAAAATTTATTACCTTTACTTAATCTTGGAAAAAATGGTGCAGAGAAATGAAATCCAAAGGTTTTATTATAATAATTGCTATAATCGCATGTCTGCTTGTTTTTGTTTCAGCTTATGTCGTGGATGAAACAGAACAGGTTGTTGTTACTCAGTTTGGAAAAGTCATAGGCAAAACTAAGCAGGCGCCGGGTCTTTATTTTAAAATTCCTTTTATTCAGAATGCAAACTACTTTCCCAAAAACCTGTTGCACTGGGATGGGGATCCAGGTCAGATACCAACTCTGGATAAAACATATATATGGGTTGATACATTTGCCAGGTGGAAAATCGTTGATCCGATTAAATATTTCCAGACAGTCGGCAATATGATAAGCGCTCAGGGAAGGCTTGATGATATTATTGATCCTGCTGTTAGAAATTTTATTACTTCCTACAAACTTATAGAGACAGTAAGAACTACAAACAGGGATCTTGATACTTTTGAAGTAGGGCTGGAAGATGTTGAAAAAAGAGCTGCATATGTTATTAAAACAGGCAGGCAGCAGATTACAGAGGGAATACTGAAGCAGGCTAAGCCCAAACTTGAGAGGTTCGGCATTGAGCTGGTTGATGTTAAGATAAAGCGCATTAATTACGTAGAGCAAGTAAGAAGAACCGTTTATGACCGAATGATTGCAGAACGAAATCAGATAGCAGAGAAATTCCGTTCCGAAGGTCAGGGGGAGGCCCGTAAGATCCTGGGTGAAAAAGAAAGGGATTTAAAGCTGATTACCTCTCAAGCATACAAAGTTTCCCAGGAAATAAAAGGTAAGGCCGATGCTGAGGCGACAAAATTATATGCCAAAGCATATGGGTTGGATCCAGAATTCTATTCATTTGTCAAAACGCTTGATGTTTACGGCCAGGCGCTTGATAAGAACAGTTCTCTTGTTCTTTCAACAGACTCAGAGTTCTTTAAATATCTAAAAGGGTATAAGTGACAGACCAAATGGCAAATAATGAAAAGCACCGACTCCTTAAAAAATAATTAAGGCTCGGTGCTTTTTCTAATTCCTGGAAGAGAGTACATGTACCATTATTTGCCCTTTCTTCTTTGATGGCGTGTGCGTGCCAAAAGCTTTCTGTGTTTATGTCTTCTCATTTTTTTTCTTCGTTTTTTAACTACACTGCCCAACAAATCACCTCCATCCTTTATCTAATTTTTTACGATAAAAAGCTTTTTACCATTTTTTGTATTTATTTGTCCACAATTTTATTAAAGAACTTTTCAATTAGATAAAATGAAAAAACTGCAAACTTTCAATACAGATCAGATAAAAATTGTAAACGAGTCTGTTGAAATAGCCGAAGAACTCGTCAGCAACTATTACAAGATGTCTGCCAGTCAGTGGCTTCACAGGAGGTATGATGTCAAGACTCTTGTTGACCTTAATCCTGACGAAGTAGTGCACGGCCCTTATGCGCAAATCATTCGTTATAAGGGGCAGCGAAAAGATACTTCTCTTGAATCTTCAACTTATGATTTTTATAAAATATGTCTTCAAGATCATTCTATCCTTGCAATAATTGAGCAATTATCTGAAATGAAACTTTTTTCGTTTACATTATATATTATCATTCATGAATTAATTCATATAGTAAGATTCAGCAAATTTCTCCAAAGCTTTGATGCTTCACCTGAAGAAAAGCTGGCAGAAGAGGCCCGTGTTCATGAAAAAACACATGAAATTCTTAAGACAATTAGATTTTCGGGTCTTACAGATGTGTTAAATTTTTATAATAAATGGCGCATGCCTTTTGATGGTTTGCAAAATTCCTGAAGCTAAAGAAAAAAGCAGGAGGTTACTTCTTGACAACCCCCAAAAAGCGCTTAATATATAAAACTGAATTTGATTTTATTATAAACGACTTTCAAAATCCTTTTATAATCAAGATTAAATAATTTGATGCAGGAGTTTTTTAAGATGCCTATTTACGAATATGAATGTATGAAATGTGGTGAGATTAAAGAAGTAATCCAGAAATTTTCTGACAAACCTCTAACTAAATGCAGGCATTGTTCAGGAAAGCTTCAAAAAATCGTTTCACAGAGCACTTTTCATCTTAAAGGGACAGGTTGGTATGTCACTGACTATGCAAACAAATCCAAGAATTCTTGCACTTCTCAAAAAACTAAGGAGAAAAAATCAGTTGCAACTACTGATAATTCAAACAAAACTACCCATAAAACCTCATAATAGCAAAGCCCCTGCCTTGTTTTTATATATTATCTGACAAATTCGGGCATTTTGATAAATATATTATTAATAATTTAAGTGAGTTTTGATTTTTTTAGGAGATTAATTGTTGTTACCCCAAATATTTAGTTAAGTGAAGCCGCATTGTTAATTTAGGTTAAAACATTTTGAGTTGTTCATGATTTTTATAGAAATAATTTAGTTATAAAGAAAAGGAGAATATACAAAATGAAACTTAGACCATTACAAGACCGGATTTTAGTAAAACGTGTAGAAGAAGAAAATACGACAAAGGGAGGAATCATTATTCCCGATACAGCTAAGGAAAAACCTGCAGAGGGCGAGGTTACAGCCGTTGGTATCGGCAGGATAGGCGAAGACGGCAAAAGGATTGCTTTAGAGATAAAAAAGGGCGATAAGATTTTATTCAGCAAATATGGCGGAACCGAAGTTAAGATTGAAGGCGAGGAATATCTGATCATGCGTGAAGACGATGTTCTTGGTATAATCGAATAATTAAATTATAAATATTGGAGGATAGATAACATGCCTAAAATAATAAAATATAGTATGAAAGCCCGTGAAGCTATGCTTAAGGGTGTTACAACTCTTTCTGATGCGGTTGTTGTTACCCTTGGCCCAAAAGGAAGAAATGTTGTTATTGATAAATCCTGGGGTTCTCCCACAGTTACAAAGGACGGAGTAACTGTGGCCAAAGAGATCGAGCTTGAAGACAAGTTTGAAAACATGGGCGCCCAGATGGTAAAAGAGGTTGCCAGCAAGACAAGCGATATGGCTGGCGATGGGACAACGACCGCTACAGTTCTTGCAAGAGCCATTTATGAAGAAGGACAAAAACTTGTTGCAGCCGGAAACAATCCTATGGCTATAAAACGAGGTGTTGACAAGGCCGTTGAGGTTGTTGTCAAAGAACTTCATGGGATTAGCAAGCCGACCAAAGAACAGCGTGAAATAGCTCAGGTCGGCACCATATCTGCGAACAATGACGAAACCATAGGAAATATCATTGCCGAGGCCATGAACAAGGTTGGTAAAGAAGGCGTAATTACCGTTGAAGAAGCTAAGACCATGGAGACAACACTTGAGGTTGTTGAAGGTATGCAGTTTGACCGCGGATATCTTTCTCCATATTTTGTGACAGATCCTGAGAAGATGGTTGCCTCACTTGAAGAGCCTTATATACTCATTAATGAGAAAAAAATCAGCAACATGAAAGATCTGCTTCCGATTCTTGAGCAGATAGCCAAAATGGGCAAACCGCTTATGATTATTGCTGAAGATATTGAAGGTGAAGCCCTTGCAACTCTTGTTGTTAACAAGCTGAGAGGTACACTCCAGGTGGCTGCCGTTAAAGCCCCAGGTTTTGGCGATAGAAGAAAAGCCATGCTTGAGGATATAGCAATTCTGACAGGCGGCCAGGTCGTTTCTGAGGACATAGGGGTCAAACTGGAAAATATTACTCTGACAGATCTTGGTAAGGCCAAACGCATTAACATTGACAAGGATAACACTACTATTGTTGACGGTGCCGGCGCTCGCAGCGCGCTGGAAGGCCGTGTAAGACAGATTCGCGCTCAAATCGACGAGACCACATCTGATTACGATCGTGAAAAGCTCCAGGAGCGTCTGGCAAAACTTATTGGAGGGGTTGCTGTCATTAATGTCGGCGCTGCAACTGAGACCGAGATGAAGGAAAAGAAGGCTCGCGTTGAAGATGCATTAAACGCTACCCGTGCTGCTGTTGAAGAAGGTATTGTGCCAGGAGGTGGTGTTGCGCTGGTTCGCTGCCTGCCAGCTCTTGACAAGATGAAAATTAAAGCCGACCAGAAGCTTGGTGTAAAGGTTGTTATGCGCGCTATCGAAGAACCGCTTCGTCAGATCGTCAACAACGCAGGATTTGAGGGGTCTGTTGTGATTGATAAAGTAAAAAAAGGCAAAGAAGAGGCTTTTGGCTTTAATGCAGAAACCGGCAAATATGAAGATCTGATAGAAGCCGGCGTTATGGATCCTACCAAGGTAGTTCGTTTTGCCTTGCAAAATGCAGGCAGCGTTGCTTCATTAATGCTTACAACAGAAGCTATGGTTGCTGATAAACCGGAAGAAAGCACTGCCGCTCCTGCTATGCCTGGCGGAATGGGCGGCGGCGGAATGGGCGGAATGGGTGGAATGGGCGGAATGATGTAATGCATTATTCATAATACACTCAACTCATTTAATAGATCATACAAATAAAGCCCTTATGCCTTTTGGCATAGGGGCTTTTTTGTTTGTTGGTTTTTGTTACTATTGAATATCTTGACAAATTACAGATGAGTAACGTATTAATTATTTTAGCCGTTCACGGCTTGAAACTTGAAACTGGAAAGTAGAAATTAGGGAGAGATTAAATTAGAAACTTGAAATTGGAAATTGGGAAGAACAGTACAAAAGCATGAAGGCCAAATTTCCAATTTCTAATTTCTAATTTCAACGTTCCGTGAACGGTTACATTATTTTATAATATTTGGAGCAGAGACGTTCGCAATGTTGAGAAGAGTATTTTAATAATTCAGTGTAATTCCGTGAAAATCCGTGGCGAACTATTACCAAAATTGGAGCATTTTATGAATTATCATATACAATTCCGGTTAGTTATGTATTTGTGCTTGTTTGCTGTAATTAGTGCTTTTCCATTTAGCTCTCGTGCTGAGGAAAGCGAAACTTCAGTCGAACACGAGGCAGGTGTTTACTACACCATCCAGAAAGGAGATACGCTCTGGGATCTTTCACACCGGTTTCTTGATTCACCATGGCAATGGCCTGATGTGTGGAGTGAAAACAGCCAGATTGCCAACCCTCACCGTATTTATCCGGGTGATCGCATACGTTTGTTTCAGCGTAAGGATATAGCAAGATGGGTTGACACAGACTTGGATAAAGAAGTCGTAGAAGAAAAGGAACCTCTATATTATTTTTATTCTGCAATAGATAAAATTGGATTTATTAAGAAGGAACCCGCTACTCCCCGGGGAACTATCTTCAAAGTCAAAGATGATAAAGAGATGATCAGCAAAGGTGACCTGGTATATATACGGCCAAATGAAGACACATCTTTTATTCCGGGCAATAAGTTTACAGTATATAGAACCTTGAAACCATTAAGGGACAGGAGGACAAATTCTTATATTGGGGTACAGCATTATCTGACCGGCGTTGTTGAAATTACAAAAATTGAGCCAAAATTTGCCGTAGCCAGGGTTGTTCAGTCCTTCAGGCCTATTGAAGTCAATGATCAGTTAATACCTTATGTAAAAAGGTCGCCAAAAATTATACTGACTGAAAGCAAGAAAGAACTTAAAGCTAAGATAATTGTATCAGAGGAGCATGCAAGTATCATAGGAGATAACACCGTTGCCTTTATAGACAAAGGAAACAAAGACGGTGTAAAGCCTGGACAAACGTACACTATATTTTATCAGGAAAAGAAGCGCCTTGATCCGAAAACAAAGGGAGATGTTTACTTAACTCCGGTTGATTTCGGCACACTGCTTGTTCTTCATGCCGAAGAAACAACATCAACGGTTCTTATTACAAGTGCTGAAAAAAGTATTTATCCTGGTGCGGATATTCATTTGCCCTTGCGATAATGCAAAACAGTTATTTTATGAAAAAAATTGAAAGTGCCTTAAAAAAGAGCAGCTTGACTTTAATCCTTTACAGAATTATAAAAAAATTATATAAATAATAAAAGAGCTGGAAGAATAAAAGTATAATAATTGCAGTCAGGAAAGAATAATGAAAAAGTCATTGATATATATAGTTTCAATAATTTTTTCTATTGTGCTTTGCAGCCAGGTTAATGCCGGGCTAACAGGAGCGTGCTCAGACTGCCATACTATGCACAACAGCCAGGGGGGGGCTCCGATGGCAACATATGGAGGGTCTGGTACAGCTCCTTTCCAGTGCCTGGTTCGCGGCAACTGCTTGGGCTGCCACGGTCAAAGCGCCACCGGTGGTGAATACGTAACATGGGGTTCCCAAAGAGTCCCCCAGGTTTATCACGCTACGGGCGGCACAGACCTGGCTGCCGGAAATTTTAAATATATTGATACTTCTGATGCCAAAGGCCATAATATAGACCTCCTTGGCAACACTGAGGATACCATCCCAAATGTCGCTGCCAGCTTCCCTCCTGGCGATGAACATGGCAACAATACCGCTGGTCTTACAAAGGACACCTTTACTTGTGCCGGAAAATTCGGCTGTCACGGTGATCGCGATATAGAGGGCAATTTTGAAAGTATAAAAGGTGCACATCATGGTGGAGTAAGCGGAGTGTGTGATGGAAGTGATCTTGCTAACAGCTATCGGTTTTTGAAAGGCGTAAAGGGTCATGAGAACATGCATGCTACCTATCCGTGGCAAAATAGAGACTCCACCATCCATAATGAATATTATGGTGCTTCAGGCACCGGTGCTGAGTGTACCATATCAACTCCTGGCGGTAATACCATCAGCGGGTTTTGTGCTGAATGTCACGGGAATTTCCATCAAAGATCTGATGTTACAGCGCAAAGTCCGGTGAACTCTCCATGGCTCCGACACCCCACAGATATTGTTTTAACAAATTCCGGCGAATATACATCCTGCACAGCTTACAGCACAATGGCTCCAGTCGCCAGGTCATCACTCTATGGCATAATAAACACTTCCGGAATAAATAACGTTGTTACCCCAGGAACAGATATTATCATGTGTCTGTCCTGCCACGGAGTTCATGCCACAGACTATTATAAGCTTATGCGGTGGGAATATGATAGTACGAGCCTATCAACAGCCCTGAAAGGGTGTAATGTTTGTCATACGTCGAAGAATTGAACAAATGGACCGTTCCGTAAAACCTGGGAGGCATAATGAATAACATGAAGACAATATTTTTATGCCTGGTATTTCTTACGCTTTTGGTGGGCGGTGTCGGTTATGCGGGGACTTATTTTGATTCGGCCCATGGCAATAGCACCCACGGTGTAAACCGTACATCTACCACTCAATATGCAACCGGCAACTGCGCTCACTGCCACGAGCAGCATGCCAGTATAGATGGGGCAGAACCAGCGCCAAACAGCGTCTCGCCTGATCCCGGTCCAGACCAGGTGCTTCTCTTTTCAGAAGAAGAGACTGTTTGTGAGTACTGCCATGATGGCAATTCGGCTGCCGATAATATTCAAATCCAGTTTGATGACAAAACGTATGCCCATCCCACAGATGATTACTCCGGCGTGCATAAAGTATCGGAAAGCACAACAGCCGATATGGACCCGGGTGACTATGATCCAACCAACAGTCTTCATGCAGAATGCGTGGATTGTCACAATCCACACGCGGCAGGATCAACTGTACATACTGCAGAAACCAACACTGTAACCGCAACCTCCCCACTTTACAAGGTTTCTGGAGTCAACCCACCCTCCACTGCGGCATGGGTAACACCTGCAGCTGCTTCATACACCGAAAAGCCTACCAGTACAGGAATATCTTTTGAATACGAGCTCTGCTACAAATGCCACTCCTCCTGGACGGGACCAAACGATCCTGTGGTGAGGGATACCGCCAAAGAATTCAATTCTGCCAATGCATCATACCATTCCGTTGAAGATACGGGAAAGGCAAGTGCTTATGGTACCTATGTGAACCCTTGGGACAAAGACAGCCTGATGTACTGCTCGGACTGCCATGGAAGCGAGACCTCCTCAGATCCGGCAGGGCCTCATGGCTCTACAATTGCGCATATCCTGAAAGGAAACTATAACAGAGATACAGGGAAATCCGGCCAGAGCACCTCGGACCACCTCTGTTTTGATTGCCATGATTACCAGACCTACAAAGCTGGTGGTACCAATTCAGGCGGCAGCGGCTTTGCCAAATCATCTGGCAATCTACATACGAGCACAAACCATAACGCTGCCGTATGTATGGACTGCCATTCTGCCCTTCCTCACGGGATAAACAGAAAGCACTTGATTGTTCTTACAACGGATAATGCCGATTATATAAACAGCGCTAAAATTACGAGCTTTACAAACGTTGATGACCGTGATTACGTGAAATTGAACTGTGCTACTATTGGCATTGGCTGTCATTAGAAAAAATGACAATTCTTTTTCGCTTGTCCCCCAGCGTTCGGGCCAGCATGACGTCGTTTTTGTCCTCTGTTCCGCGCCCGTTACTTCCCTCTTATAGGTGGTTCTCAACACCTCTATTAACCTTTCGACTCCGGGCTACAACCCCTTAAATTCGGGTTAATCTTGTTTGGAAGCTCTTTCAGGATAGAATATGATTAGTTTGTGGAATGATAATGAGGCAAAAGCTTTCTTAAATGATCCATTGCAGCTAAGGGTTTATACATCCAGGCTGTTAGGCCTGGAGCCCGAGCTGGTTTTACATGGCGGAGGCAACACCTCGGTTAAGGTTAAGAAAGAGAATACCTTTGGGGATATCGAAGAAATTCTTTATGTAAAAGGAAGCGGAGTGGATTTAACAGAGCTACAGCCCGCTGGATTTGCTCCTGTCAAACTTGAAGTACTTGAAAGAATGGCCTCGCAGGAGAAGCTTGATGATGCCGATTTGCTCAGGCTTCAAAGAACCTCGATGCTTGATCCTGACTCTCCCAATCCTTCCATAGAAGCAGTTTTGCACGCCATTATACCCTTTAAATATGTTGATCACACTCATGCGGATTCGGTTGTTACGATTTCAAATAATGAAAGAGGAGAAAAGCTGATCCGGGAGATTTATAAAGACCGGGTTCTGATTGTGCCCTATGTAATGCCCGGTTTTATTTTAGCAAAAAAAGTTTATGAATTGACCCGAAATTTAGACTGGAGCAAAGTTGAAGGTATAATACTGTTAAATCATGGAGTATTTACTTTTGCAGACGATGCTCGAACCAGCTATGAGAAGATGATTCATATTGCCTCGCTGGCAGATGATTATCTTAAAAAACAGGGTGTTTTTGACTCTGTTGCCAAAGCTGAACCGGTCGAAGATTTGCTGTCACTGGCACGTATCCGTCATCAGGTTTCTGTCGCAAAGGGGGATACGATGATAGCCAGGCTCGATCAAAGCCCGGCGGCCTGCGGGTTTGCAAATCTTTCTGATGTTGATTCAATTGTCACGCGCGGACCTATGACCCTGGATCATGTGATTCGCACAAAGCCGGTTCCTGTTATACTAAAGAACGATATTGAGAAAGATATAGCCGATTATTCTTTAAAATATAAAAAGTATTTTGACCGGAATACAGACGGCAATCTAACCTGCCTTGATACAGCCCCGCGTTGGGGTGTCTGGCCTGAACATGGTTCAATATCCTTTGGACGAAGTGTCAAAGAAGCTGATGTAGTTGCTGATATAGCCGGTCATACCATGCGTGCGATTCAGCTTGGCGAGGCTTTAGGGGGGTGGAAACCTCTTCCTGAAAAAGACATTTTCCACATGGAATACTGGACATTGCAGCAGGCCAAATTAAAGAAAAAAGAGAGTTCTCTTGAATTGCAGGGCAAGATAGCCCTGATAACAGGTGCTGCCAGCGGGATCGGCAGGGCCTGCGCAGAAGCCTTATATGAACAAGGGTCAGTTGTTGTTGGGCTTGATATTAATCCTGAGATTACAGGGATATTCAATCAGCAGGATCGGGCAGGATTGACTTGCGATATCACTGATGATAAGGCCGTGCAGGAAGCGGTTGAGTTTATTGTTCGGAGTTTTGGAGGTCTTGATATTCTGGTAACCAATGCAGGAATATTTCCTGCCAGCCGGAGTATTGAGGAAATGGATGATGAAAGCTGGAATCGAAGCATGGAAATAAATTTAACCAGCCATCAGAGATTGTTAAAAGCATGCATACCTTATCTTAAACAGGGCATTGATCCTGCGGTTATTTTTATTGCGTCCAAGAACGTTCCAGCTCCGGGGCCTGGTGCTTCCGCCTATTCAGTAGCAAAGGCCGGCCTGACTCAGCTTGCCCGTATAGCTGCAATGGAATTGGCTGTTTTTGGCATTCGTGTTAATATAGTTCATCCGGATGCTGTTTTTGACACAGGAATCTGGACTCAGGAAGTCCTGGAGGGTCGGGCTAAGCATTACGGGCTGACAGTTGCAGAATATAAGACTAAAAATCTCTTGAAAACCGAAGTAACATCAAAAGATGTTGCTGCAATGGTCTGCGCTATGGCGGGAAGGGCTTTTGCAAAGACAACAGGAGCTCAGGTCCCTGTTGACGGCGGCAACGAAAGAGTTATTTAACGTCATAGATAATAGAGACCTTTGAAAAATGTTCAATTTTGTTCAAGTTCAAGGATGGCGAAGATTTTAACCGGAGGAATACAATTGAGTATTTTGAGGATTAAAATCTGAGCCAGACGCAGAAATCGGGCAAAAGGGGATAGTTTTCAAAGGTCTCACAGAGAGGAGATGTATATATGCCGGATGTTAATGAGATAAAAGAAGCGAAAAAGTTTCATACAGATGTTCCTTATAAAACAGAGGGTTTTTTTCTTAAAGGCTCAAACTCTCTTGACTGGGGTATGAAAAACAGGCTTGCCCGGATCTTTAATCCAAAATCCGGCCGTACTGTAATGCTGGCTATTGACCACGGATATTTCCAGGGCCCGACTACTGGTCTTGAACGAATTGATATCAATATTCTTCCTCTTGCCCCTTATGCCGACACACTCATGCTTACACGGGGGATTCTGAGGAGCACTGTGCCGCCTTCATTTACAAAATCCATTGTTTTAAGGGTTTCAGGTGGAACCAGTATTTTGAAAGAACTATCCAATGAGGCAATTGCTGTTGGTATAGAGGAGTCGATACGTCTTAATGCCTGTGCAATGGCTGTCCAGGTATTCATAGGCGGTGAGTATGAAAAGGAGTCAATCATCAATATGACCCGTATGGTTGATATGGGGACGCGCTATGGGATTCCCACTTTGGCAGTTACCGCCGTGGGCAGGAATATGAACCGTGATGTCCGCTATTTCAGGCTTGCAACAAGAATTTGTGCGGAACTTGGCGCGCATTACATTAAAACATATTATATTGAAGATGGTTTTGAAACCGTCACATCTTCCTGCCCTGTTCCCATTGTAATGGCGGGAGGCAAGAAGATTCCAGAGCTGGATGCCCTTACAATGGCTTACAGGGCGGTTCAGGAAGGAGCCAGCGGGGTGGATATGGGAAGAAATATATTCCAGTCCGAGTCACCAATCGCAATGATACAGGCTGTTGGAGCCGTAGTCCACGATAATGAGACGCCGGAGAAGGCTTTTGAGCTTTATAATACATTAAAAAACCGTAACACTTTAGCTCTTTGAAAAATAATTTTCAAAAAGCTAACGTGCTACTTTTTTGCAATTTTATAACGCCTCAATAATTACTTTCTGTGTGCTCACAAGCGATTCTCCCACAAAACGCACAAAAGGTTCCAGATCACCTTTATCCGCTTTGGCAAGTGTATTTAGATAAAGCCTGCGCCTTTTGTTTCTGATAACCGCAGGAGGCAACCTTTTTTTTATGAAAATCAGATTCATAAGCAGCCGGGCCCCCCTGCCGTTACCATCATCAAACGGATGAATTCTTACCATGTTATAATGGGCGACTGCTCCTGTTATCAGCCCATGTTCTTTGTCAATATTCTCATTTATCCACGAAATCAGTTTTTCCATTTCTGTCGTTACATGCAGGGGGTCAGTATATTCATGAATTGTGCCGTCAAGCTGAATAACCGTGTTGGGAGTTTTTTTATAATGTCCGGGCGTGGCTTTCTTCTTTGTTTTTTTGCCTGTGAGATCAACCGCAACGGTATGCTCAATCCCTTTCAGCAGCAGGGCATTGATCTCTTTAATCAGCCCCTCTGTAATCGGACGTTCATCACTGATTACATCATACAGGAAATCAATCGCATCAATATGATTGCGTGCATCCAGGAAATCCTTTAAAGGTTTTCCCTCCACGGTTAGCCCTTCTCTCAAAAAAAAGATGGTTTCACCCAATGTCAGTGTGCTGCCCTCAATTGCATTGGAGTCATAAGTCCATTCCATTTTCAGTTTTTCCATAACCGTTTCCCAGCGTTCCGGGCGCAAAGGCTTCTTTTCATCAATCCTGACTTGCAGATTATTAATCTCCTGAGTCAGCAATTCAAGTTCTTCTGTTTTTTTTACAGTGTAATATTTTGGCATTTCGTTTTCTTCCCCCGTAAACAATTCATCAATGCTTGACATCTGCCATATCAATATCCAAATCTTTTACCCGAATCTCTCCGGTCATCAATTTATTCAGCATAGTTTTGAACAGGTACTGTAATGCGGACTTTATTGTTGAATGAATCTCGATTTTATCATCAATAGTTTTAAATACACTGACAATATCATTTTGGTCTTTTATCAAGGGTACTCCAATAACTGCCGCATGTACTAAATTCCTGTTTAAAGTGGGTACGCTTACTCCTGAAGCATATTTTTTGAAATTAAAAGATTGAAAAAAATAATGACTATACAATGGATCATTATTATGAAAATTTTCTACATATAAGCCAGTATTTAATGGCCAATAATCATCATTAATGTAATAGGACATACCTATTGAGCCACTTCTTCCTGTTACTACGCCAGGGCCTTTTATTTTTGACTTGTTGTGATAACCGCAAATACCATTTGATCCAACAATTGGAACTTTGCCTTCTTTTCGATTTTGAACAGGCAAATCATAGCCCCTGTGAAGAGTTGCAAATTCGCCAAATTTTTTTATCTCCCAACTCTCCGGCATCCTCCCGATCTCAGTCTCCTTTGTTTTCTCTCCCCGCAAACCATAGGTAAAAACATGCTGCATGGTTGATATTTTAAGTTCCTGTGCTGCCTCGTTAATGGATTCCTGCATTTCAATTGCCTGCTGGATTTTAAAAAGTATCGCTGCGATTTTTTGCTGTTCTTTTAATGGAGGAAAAGGCATCAGCCATTTTTTTAATACGGATATCGGAATTCGCTGACGTCCTGTGGTACCTTCCATCTTTTGAGTAATCTGTTTCCGAACTTCTTTTTCAAGAAGATAATAAAACAGAAAATACTTGCTGCTTATTCCCTTTTTTCCCCTGATGGGGATCAGTTCAGTTGAAGCCACTCCGAATGAGTTTGGAATATCCTTTGCAATGCCCTGTTTGCCGTTTTCAAAAGAAGGTGTTATTTTTGCAAGCAGCACATCCCCTTTTTCAAAATAATTTCCACTTCTGATATCTCTGCCATTTTTAATGTTATGATTGTTTATGTATGGCCTGTCTGTTGGCACCATTTCCATTGGTATAAATGGAACTCGATCATACTCAGAGTATACGATTCCCCTCGGCTTTTTAGTAAAATCATACACGGATTCAATTGAACGGCTATCCCATGTCTGAAGCAACATCATTCAACAACCTCCCAATGCCCGCCTTTATCAGGACCAATTCTTTGCAATATTCCAGCGTCTTTTAATTGTTTTATGTTCCAATCAATGCCTTTTACTGTCAAATTAAGAAGGTTTGCCAGTTCCTTCCTTGTGATTGATGGATTCTCCTTTATCAATCGCAACATCGTATCTCGAGTTTCCGCCCTAGTTTTCACCCTAGTTTTCTGGGAGCTCTTAAACACCGTTACCCTGAACCCACCCACAAATTCCTCAAACTTCGGTAGTCCCTACAAAACAATGCGGGTCAATAATTTCAACAAGTTACATGTTATAGCTTCTGGCAGCACATGGTGAAAAATCAGGTGTTTACAAAGCAAAACATGGCGGTATTTCCAAACCTGCATTGTTTTGTAGGGACTACCGCTTCTGCCTGTTTAATTTCAACCTTACGTTTATCAACCTCAAGCTGATAGGATCTTGGGTCAATCTTTATCAAAGTCATTCCTTTTTTGATAAAGCTGCCTTCTTTAAACGCTGGACCCAAACTTACAATTTGTCCTTTGACCTCTGCTACCAGCTTCAGAAGTTCGCGGGGTTTTACAGTACCATAACTTTCAATAATCATATTTAAAGTTTCAGCCTTTGCAGGAAGAGCCTCGACAAGAAGTGCGGTTTCTGTTCTAATTTTATGTTCAGGCTCAGGCTGCATTTTAATCAGCAGAACAGCAATTACAATAGCTACCGCTAGGACAACAATTACGCGTATTGCCTTAAACTTAAAATCCTTCTCCATTCTCTATATAACTCCTTTTAAACTAAGTTCACGGTTCACGGTTGGCTACTTTGCGCTTTTCATTGCTGTCTAACCGTGAACCCTGGAACTGTGAACCTGAGTAGTTGTGATATAAGAGTTGCTTTTTCTTTATTCATATATAATTATAAAAAAATTATATTATTAAATCTACCACTTATAAGATTTTTATTATATAAACAATTAAAATTTGAATAATCAGAAAGTTACAAATTCACAACACTTTAGTCCTTTAAAAAAATAACTGATTATAACGGATTTTGGGGAGGCGACGGGTAATGGGTGGCACGGACAAACAAGTTTGTCCATGCCACCCATCAGGCGCTTACAAAAAACGATGCAAGGCTTTTCTCCCCAAAATCCGTTATAATCAGAAAAATAATATTTAAAAGCTCTAAAGTATTACCAGCGATTAAAAATGCAGATAGACAATAAGAAAGCAATATTCGGGTGGAGCATGTATGACTGGGCCAATTCGGCCTTTGCCACTACAATTATGGCCGGCTTTTTCCCGATTTTTTTTAAGCAATACTGGAGTGCGGGTGTTGATGCCACGGTGAGTACAGCAAGATTGGGGATGGCAAATTCGATTGGCGGTATCTTTGTGGCTCTATTTGCACCAATACTTGGAGCTATTGCCGACAGGGGAACATCAAAGAAGAAGTTTCTAATGTTCTTTGCCTATATGGGCGTGGTTATGACTTCGTCCCTGTATATGGTTTCAAAGGGCAACTGGCCAATAGCCGTTGTTTTGTATGTCTTCGCAACTGTCGGATTCTCGGGAGGAAACATTTTCTATGATTCATTAATAACCGGTATTGCCTCAAAAAAGAAAATGGATTTTGTTTCTGCGTTGGGATTTTCGCTGGGATATCTGGGCGGAGGTCTTCTTTTCGCTTTAAATGTATGGATGACCCTCAGGCCTGAAACATTTGGATTTGCTGATGCCGGAGAAGCTGTTAAATTTTCGTTCCTCTGCGTTGGTGCCTGGTGGGCGTTTTTCTCTATACCGCTCTTTGTTTTTGTGAGAGAACCTGTGAGCAAAGATGCTGTATCCGGCGTTAATATGGTGAAAGCAGGCTTTGTCCAGTTAAAAGAGACTTTTCATCAGGCCCGTCGCCTGAAGCCCATATTTATGTTTCTTATGGCTTACTGGCTTTATATGGACGGGGTGGACACAATAGTACGTATGGCGATAGATTATGGAATTTCAATCGGCTTTGAATCAAATGATTTAATACTTGCTTTGCTTATCACACAATTTGTCGGATTTCCTTCAGCCATAGGATTTGGTTATCTTGGGGGCAAGATAGGCGCCAGGCGCTCAATTTTTATAGCAATTGGAGTTTATCTCTTTGTTTCCATATGGGGCGCTTTTATGCGGGATAAAATTGAATTCTATATTCTTGCCATTATCATTGGTATGGTGCAGGGCGGCATACAGGCATTAAGCCGCTCTTATTATGCCAAAATAATTCCTGTGGACAAATCAGCCGAGTACTTCGGCTTCTATAATATGCTTGGAAAATTCGCTGCGGTAATCGGCCCTGTTTTCATGGGATTAATCGGCCTTATGGTCAGACATATGGGATACAGCAGTGATATTTCATCAAGAGTCAGTATTATGTCTATTTCGCTCTTCTTTATAGCGGGCGGAACTTTATTATATTTTGTAGATGAAGAAAGAGATGATGAAAAAATATAGTGTATTGAATAAGTTGCTGGGACTTTTAGCTAAAATTTTACTCAGGCTTCGTTATGATATCAAAATAAAAGGGCTGGATGATATAAAATCAAGGGGAAAAAGCGGCATTCTCTTTTTGCCGAATCATCCTGCATTGATAGATCCTGCCATCATAGTTTCTATTTTGCACGAGGATTTTGCACCGCAATCACTTGCCGTTGAATTACGGCTAACTAATCCTCTGATTGCATGGATAAGCAAACGCTTCGGAGCAAGGTTGATCCCTGATATTCCTAGAACAGGACGTGCTGCTTCCGCAGTTATTAAAGAAGTGCTTTCAGAAACTATTGAATATATTCGAAGCGGTGGAAATTTTTTGCTCTACCCTGCGGGCCACCTTAAAAGGAGTTGCATGGAAGAAATCCGGGCAACCAGCGCAGTCAAACTAATTCTGGAACAGGTTCCGGATGTCCGTGTGGTTCTGGTACGTCAGAATGGTTTATGGGGAAGCAGTTTTAGCTGGGCTTCAGGCAAGAATCCGGATGTTATGTTTAACCTTAAGCAAGGCCTGAAGTATCTTTTTCTTAACGGCTTATTTTTCATGCCGCGCAGGCCGGTACAAATTGAATTTGTCGAACCAAAAAACTTTCCCCGTACAGCAGACCGGATTACTATGAACCGTTTTCTGGAGGATTTTTACAATGCCGATGCTTCCCGAAATACCTATGTCCCATATCTTTTCTATGAGAAGGGTGGTGTTAGGATATGCCCTGAGCCGGAGCATGTAAAGATCGACTGGAAGACCGATGCTGTGCCTGAAACCACACAGAAACTGGTTATTGAATTTCTGGGGCAATTTACGGGGCAGACAAACATAAAAAAAGACCATCATCTGGCGTATGACCTTGGGCTGGACAGTCTTGCCGTTGCAGAAGTGATTGCATGGCTGGAAAAGGAATTCGGGTTTTCTCAGGTTGATACTGGTTCATTGAATACTGTCTGGGATGTAATGCAGGCTGCAATGGGCAAGGGAGTAGCGTCTGATACTGTGCCATTGAAACCTGCGAGTCAGAGGTGGCTTAGAGAACCTTCTTCAAACACTCAGTTAACCGTAGCCGAAGGGAATACGATAACTGAGGTTTTTTTGAACCAGGCAAGGCGGAATCCTTCCAAACTTATCATCGCAGATCAGGTAAGCGGCGAAAAGACGTATCGCGATATTATTGTTGCAATTATGGTGCTTAAGCCCCTGATAAAGGCTTTACCAGGCAGCCATACAGGGATTATGCTTCCGGCATCGGCAGGAGCTGCAATAGTTTATCTGGCCACCCTTTTTGCCGGCAAGATACCGGTTATGGTGAACTGGACAGTCGGTTCTCGCAATATGGTACATTCGCTGAATCTTATTGGTGTAAATAATGTGTTGACCGCTAATGTACTTGTTAACAGGCTTTCAATGCAGGGAATAAACCTGGAGCAATTGAGCGATCGCTTTGTATTTCTTGAGGATCTTCGCAAAAAAATTTCGTACAAATCCAAAATATCAGCCTATTTAAGGAGCCGGCTAACCTGGTCGTCGTTAAAACATCCAAAAATGAAAGATACCGCTGTAATTCTGTTTACCAGTGGCTCAGAGGGTCTGCCTAAAGCAGTACCGCTTTCACACAGTAATATAATGACAAATATTAGGGATATCCCTTCAATGGCAACAGTTTGGGAGAAGGATGTTTTAATTGGCATCCTGCCTCCATTCCATTCATTCGGCATTACAGCAACAATTGTGCTTCCGTTATGCATGGGTATCCGTACGGTATATAATCCAAATCCTACCGAGGCATTGACTATTGCGCGTTTAATAGAGGAATACAGGGTGTCGCTAATGGTCGGCACTCCCACATTTTTAAATGGCATCGTGAAAGCATCGAGCAGCAGACAGCTTCAAACCTTACGCTTTGTCATCAGCGGTGCTGAAAAATGTCCGGTCGCAGTGTATGAGTCCATAAATGAACGTCGCCTGAACATAAAACTTCTCGAAGGGTATGGTGTAACTGAATGTTCGCCAATTGTAACTTTCAACATGGAAAGCGCCCCAAAACCATATACGATCGGCAGGATAATGCCGTCACTTGAACATGTCATTATTGATGTTGACACTGGTAAAGAAGTTGGCAGGAACAAAGCGGGTTTACTGCTTGTGCGCGGCCCAAGCGTATTCAGCGGTTACCTGAACTATGACGGAGAACCACCCTTTGTTGAGTACAAAGGCAAAGAATGGTACAAAACCGGCGACCTTGTATCCGAAGACAATCATGGAGTTTTAACCTTTTGCGGGCGATTGAAACGCTTCGTTAAACTTGGCGGCGAGATGATATCTTTGCCGGCAATCGAAGAAGTCCTGGCACCGCACTTTGCAGGCGCTGACGATGAGGGCCCTGTAATTGCGGTTGAAGCAACACCTGTTGAGGAAAATCCTGAATTGATATTATTTACGGTCAAGGACACGGACCGGGTATCAGTAAACACATACCTTAGAGATGCCGGTCTTAGCGCTCTCCACAATATCAGGCATGTGATAAAATTGAATGAAATACCGGTTCTGGGGACAGGTAAAACCAATTATCTGGAGCTCAAGAAACGGCTTGAAACTTGAAATTGGAAAGTAGAAATTGGGGAGAGATTAAATTAGAAATTAGAAATTGGGAAGAACAGTACAAAAGCATGAAGGCCAAATTTCCAATTTCTAATTTCAATGTTCCGTGAACGCTTACAAAATGAGTTTGTAAATTTCTGGAGAATAAATTGTGGATAAAAACAATTAATTCCGGCTTTACTTATTTTTTAAAATTAATGAGGCATGCTTTAAAAAGATTTGGTCAGGAGCATGCATCAGAAGCCGCTGCAAGTATGGCATTTTATACATTATTTTCGCTTTTTCCTGTTATTTTGATAGTAGTTGCGGCAAACAGCTTTTTATTAGAGAGCTTACATGTTCAGGAAAAAATACTGGAAACAATTCTCAAATTTTTTCCTGTCGCTTCCCACCAGATAATAAGTAGTAATATGCAGCAAATCCTTCAGGCTCGTGGAGCTTTCGGAATTGCAGGTCTGATTGCATTGGTGTGGGCTGCAACCGGTGTTTTTACCACTCTTGTGCATAATTTGAACAGGGCATGGATTGATGCACCGGCGCAAAATATTTTCAGGGCCCGGTTAACCGCTTTTTTAATAATAATTTTTCTTGTAGTGTTACTGCCGTTATTTTTTCTGGCAAAGGCGGCAATTCATCTTATAGTCAGTTGGAATATACAATTGGTAGGCAGCGTTAACATTTCATATTTCAGGCCAATTTTTTCAAATATTATTATTTATATATTCATCTGTATGACCCTTATGATCCTTTACCGGTGGGTGCCAAAAACAAAAGTTAGATGGTCTGAGGCTTTTGCAGGAGCTATCTTTGCTGTAATTGCTGAATGGGCAGCCACATCTGTTTTTAGCTGGTATCTCAGCAGCGGCCTGTCGAGATATAATTTAGTTTATGGATCGTTGGGAGCGCTGATCTCTTTTATGACGTTGATTTATATCATTAATTTAATCGTGCTCTTTGGTGCGCATTTAAGTGCCGCAATTGGGCAAAAGGGGATGTTTTGCAAAGGTCTCAAAGGTTAATATTGACACTTATGTATTAGTTTAGATATAAATAAATATTAGCAGTCGGCCGATAGCATTATTTATTTTTTTATTTTCTATTATATTAACGAATTAACCAGAAAAAGCTGATTAGGAGACAAAGATGGCAGATAAACATGATAAGGCATTTATTCTTTGGTTCGATGATATTTTAATCGAGGATGTTGCTCTGATTGGCGGTAAGAATGCTTCATTAGGCGAGATGTATCAGAAACTTACCTCTAAAGGCGTTGCTGTTCCTCATGGTTTTGCTATCACATCTTATGCTTACAGGCATTTGATTAAAACCGCGGGAATTGAAAATGATGTAATAGAGGCCCTGGCGGGGCTTGATACCCATGACATGAAAAATCTTCAGGAACGCGGCAAGAAGGTCAGGGGCATAATCAGAAATGCCGAGTTTCCGGATGACCTGAGGCAGGCCATTATTGAGGCCTATAGAAAAATGGAAGAGGAATATGGTCCAAATGTGGATGTGGCGGTCCGGTCCTCTGCTACAGCGGAAGATTTGCCGGATGCCTCTTTTGCAGGTCAACAGGAGTCTTTTCTTAATATCAGAGGTGTAGATGCCCTTATTGAAAACTGCCGGAAATGTTTTGCAAGCCTGTTTACCAACCGCGCAATTTCCTATCGCCATGACAAGGGATTTGGACAGTTTGACGTTTACCTTTCCATTGCTGTTCAGAAAATGGTTCGCAGTGATGCGGCTTCATCCGGCGTCATTTTTTCAATTGACACAGAGAGCGGTTTTGAGGATGCGGTTTTTATCACAGGTTCCTGGGGACTTGGCGAAAACATAGTACTTGGCGTTGTTAATCCCGATGAATATTACGTCTTCAAGCCCACCCTTAAAGAAGGGAAGCGGCCAATTGTTAGCAAGAGGGTAGGAAGTAAAGAACTTAAAATGATTTATAATTCAGATCCCCATGACGGAAGAACAGTTAAAAATATTGATACCACTCCCGAGGAACGGGGAAGCTATATATTAAGCGATGATGAAATTATCCAACTGGCCAAGTGGACCTGTATTATCGAAGATCATTATCAAAAGCCAATGGATATTGAATGGGCCAAGGACGGTGACGGCGTTAACGCGGGGACGGGCAAACTTTATATTCTACAGGCAAGGCCGGAAACCGTGCATTCACAAAGTTCATCAAAGAGAGTCCTTGAAACTTACGTGCTGAAGGAAAAAGGCAAAGTCATTGCATCAGGACAGGCTGTTGGGACTATGATAGGTCAGGGGGTAGCGCATATAATTGAGGATTCAGCCCATATTCACGAGTTCAGGAAAGGTGAAGTGCTGATTACCGACATGACCGATCCTGACTGGGAACCAATCATGAAAATAGCAAGCGCCATAGTTGCCAACCGCGGCGGAAGAACCTGCCATGCTGCAATAGTTTCACGTGAACTGGGAATTCCATGTGTAGTCGGCACTGTAAATGGTTCCGAAGTAATAAAAAATGGAAGCGAGGTGACTGTTTCATGTGCTGAAGGTGAAACAGGTAACATATATGAGGGGCTTTTGAAGTTTGTTATAGATAGACTGGATCTTGATACATTGCCTCCCACAAAGACCGATATAATGATGAACGTTGGTATTCCTGAGATGGCCTTTTCTGAGTGCCAGATACCCAATGATGGCGTAGGCCTGGCCAGGGAGGAATTTATTATTAATTCTCATATTGGTATTCATCCCCTGTCTCTTTATTATTTCGACGATCTAAAAGCAAAAGCTAAATCTGATGAAAAGATCGCAGAAATTGTAAAAGAAATTGAAGCTCTTACTACTGCTTACCCGGACGACAAGAAACAGTTCTTTATTGATAAACTGGCCGAAGGCGTTGGTCGTATTGGCGCAGGTTTTTATCCTAAGGATGTGATTGTACGATTATCAGATTTTAAAAGTAATGAGTATGCAAACCTTGTAGGCGGCACTCTGTATGAGCCGCATGAAAGCAATCCCATGATTGGCTGGCGTGGGGCCTCACGTTATTATGATGAGAAATATAAACCAGCCTTTGAACTTGAATGTAAAGCTTTGCTCAAGGCCAGAAATGATATGGGGCTTACCAATATCAAACTGATGGTTCCTTTCTGCCGTACTCCTGAGGAAGGCCGTAGAGTAATAGAGGTTATGAAGGAATTCGGGCTTGTCCAGGGCGAAAACGAGCTGGAAGTATATGTAATGTGCGAAATTCCAAGTAACGTAATTTCAGCCGAGGCTTTCAGCGATGTCTTTGACGGATTTTCCATTGGTTCAAATGACTTGACCCAGTTGACTCTTGGGTTGGACCGTGATTCAGATCTTGTGGCTCACATTTTTGATGAACGAAACGAAGCGGTTAAAACTATGGTTCGTATGGTTATTGATGTGGCCAAACGCCGCGGGAAGAAGATTGGTATTTGCGGCCAGGCTCCCAGTGATTTTCCCGAGTTTGCCACTTTTCTTGTGGAGTGTGGAATCGATTCCATGAGTCTGATTCCGGATACTGTTATAAAGACAAGGTTAGCAGTAGCTGAGAAGGAAAAAGAGCTTGGTATTAAAGCCGATTAAGCAAAATTTCATAACTTATCGATAGGGGAACATCATGGCGCTTTTGCTTGTTCGGCATGCTAAGAACTTGCCCAAGGATAAAGATCCTGCCAAGGGACTTTCTGAAGAAGGAATTTCAGAAGTTGAGCATATTGCGGGGCTTGCAAAAAAATATGGGGTCAATGTTTCCCGTATCATGCATAGCGGGAAAAAGAGAGCGCTTCAGACCGCAGAGATATTTGCATCAGCCCTGAAACCGGACGGCGGCATCCAGGAAATTGAAGGAATTAATCCTCTGGATGATGTGGCTGCTTTTGCCGATAAAATTGAAATCAGCGATAATTTAATGCTTGTCGGCCATTTACCCTTTATGCAGAGGCTGACTTCCTACCTGATAACCGGATCCATCGAAAAACCTGTGTTCAAGTTCCAGAATGGCGGCATATTATGTATGGATAAAAATCCGGAAGCCCGGACATGGTTTATAAAATGGGCACTTATGCCTGAGATTGGATGAAATAGTTTAAAAATTCATTATCCTTCCTTAAAAAATGACCTTTTTGCTTAAACCTAAATTGAGCGATTTTTTACTCGACCTGCACCAATTTCTTCGCAAAAAATCGCTCAACTTGGGTTAGATTTTATATTCCGCAATCCAGTTTTTCACATCCCCGAAAGGATATCTCTCAAAGATGCTGAAATAAGGAAGACTCTTTATTTTCAGTTTCGAGAAAACAGGCGTATAAATACCGCAAAGAAATTTTGTCAGATTTAATATGGAAAAATGCTCTCCCACAGCTCCGATAAATTCATTTGCGACCTCTTCAAAATCAAAATTAGAAAGCGGCTTTAATTCTGTTGAGCTTTGAATTGATACTTTTCCATTTATGCAGAATGAACAATGACCACAATTTTCTTTTTCGAGATTTTCTCCAAAATATTTCGCAAGCTCTTTAGAGAGACATGAATCATTTTCAAAAAATCTTATCATGTCGTGTATTCTCTGGATTTCATGATCTTCCTTGCTTTTAAACAGGTTATACATTTTCTCAGCAATCGTATCAATATTGAAAGCCTGGGTCTTTATGTCGTAAATTTCAATCGCCTGTCTGGCTTGCAGTTCAATCCATCCTTTTTCTTCAAAATACTCCAGAGCGGTAATAATTCGTTTTCGATCTGTATTATAATTGTTCAGGATTCCATGAATATCGACAATAGTCCATATTTTCTTTGTAAGGCAATGTTTGATGATAGTTGTGACAAAATGTTTTCTTTCCCCTTGAAAACTGTTTATGATATTTGCCGGCTGGCAATTGTATTTAAAGGAATATTCATTAAAATATGTGAATTGGGGCGTGATAATACCTTCCATATCAAGATAAACGAGTAATGTTTTTAATGGAAGCATTCTGATGTTAATCTCATTCGAAAGAGCGGTTAATTTGACTTCCCAGACGAACCCGTCATTATGTTTTATATTGTTAAGCAGTTTATAAATAGAATCTTTTTCCGGTGTGTCACCATAAATAAAATTTTCCAGAATATTGATATTATCTCTGTTTGCCAGAATTTCACAAAAAGATTTTTCTCCATCTCTCCCGGAACGTCCGATTTCCTGACTATAACTTTCGATGGATTTTGGCAGATTATAATGAATTATCCTGCGGATATTCTCTTTGTCTATTCCCATTCCAAAGGCAATTGTTGCGACAACACAGTCCAGCTCTCCATTCATAAATCTGTTCTGAATAAGTTCCCGCTCTTCGCTTTTCATTCCAGCGTGATAAGGATGTGCGTTGATTTTGTTTAAACAAAGCAGTTCCGCAACTTTTTCAGCGGTTTTCTGCAATGTAACGTAAACGATGGTAGGAGCTTTGGTTGATTCATTAATCCTTTGAAGAAGTTTTTGATTTTTTTCAGATTCATTTACGGGAGTTATCTGTAAAAAAAGATTTTCACGGTAGAATCCGGTAATTGTAACATTTTCATGAGGAACCTCCAGCTTGCGGCACATATCATCGATTACCTGTTTTGTTGCGGTAGCGGTCAGCAGCATTATTTGTTTTATACCGAATTCTTTCCGGTAAACAGGCAGTTTCAGGTATTCGGGTCGAAAGTTGTGGCCCCATTCGGAAATACAATGCGCTTCATCGATGACCAGCAGCGAAACATTCATTTTTTGAAGATGATAGCGAAATCGTTCATTCTTGAAACGTTCCACTGAAACCATCAGTATTTTTAATTCTCCATTCTTTGCTTTTTCCATGACTTCATTGAATTCTTCTCTTTTAAGGGTTGAATCCAGCCGAGCCGCAGAGATATTGTGGTCCAACAAAAAATCGAGCTGGTCTTTCATCAATGAAAGCAAAGGAGAGACAACAAGGGTCATTTCCGGCTGCAATATCGCAGGCAGTTGATAACAAAGAGATTTGCCTGCACCGGTAGGAAAAATAGCCGCAACAGATTGACCCTTCATTACCTTCAGGATTACTTCTTTCTGTCCTTTTTTAAAGGAATTGAATCCGAAATATTTCTGTAATTCATTCTCCAATATAAGTTCTCCGGCTCGCTGCCGAGCAGCTTAAACCAAATAAATTTCGTAATCGTTCACCACAGAGCGCACAGAATATCTTCTTAATCTTTTCGATACATGACCGTGAAACACGCTCAACCATTGTGCTCATCATCTGCCTCATGCACAAAAAACAAAAATATTTATGCATGAATTACTTTATATGCTCATTGATTGAGCATGAACTGCGGCTCATGCACAAAAAATTCAATAGCTTGTGCGTCAAATTATGTTTGCGCTAATATTTCATATAGTTTTTTGTGCAAATAAAGTGTCTCTCTGCCTTCTTTTTTAGGTTCTAAAATGCCTAATTCCTGCAATCTGTTTAAGTACTTGCTGGCGGTGTTGCGCGAGGCAATTTTATGTTCTACCAGAATACCTATTTAAGTTTACTTTTATCGACCAAAGTAAACTTATAGGAATTTTAATTTACTTTTGCTCCTTTATATCTCTCAAATCCAATCTTTGCTAACTGTTCTTTAAATTCCTGATCTATCTGTTGCGCTTTCTGCATCTGTTCTTTCAATTCAGCATCACAACCAAATTTAACGTAAACCCCGCAAGATATTCCGCTCCATTCAAGCGACTGGTTCGGTACCGCTAATAAATTACTGGGATAAATATTCCGTATGAAATAGTTAGAATTCCAAGAATTTCAAGCTTAACAGAACCTACGATTGTGCTTTTTAGATTCATTCCTATTTCATGTATCTCATTTTGTAATTTTAGATGCTTTTTATTGCTTTCTTTGTTAGCCATCTGGAGTTCTTGCTGTAATTGTTTTTTTGTAGCATCAACTTTCGATTCAATGCGCTTTGTTTCCTTTAAAAGATATTCGACCTTTTCTTCAATACTTGAAAGGTTAGGCTCAAGAACTAAATCGCCAGACGCGCATGCAGTTGCAGAGACTAAGTCTGAAACATTTATGGTCTGGTTTTTAAGTCGCGGGGGAAAGCTTTTGATCCATTTATAAGCCTCTTTAATTATATTTGATTTCGATAGAAGCCTCATATTGCTATTGATTGAGTGGAGCACAATTAAACCACCAATGATTTGGAAAGCCACACTGCAATAGCTATTAATTTTCAGATGGTTTTCAGGTGATAGTTGTTGCAGAAGAAGGTGGATAAATACAAAAACAGGAAATATGTGAAGAGGCCAAGGTGCCTTTGACCAATTATATAGTCTTCTTGAGTATTGAAATAATCTTGTCAAATATTCCATCAACTTACTATTACATGCCGAACGCCAAGCTTACAGGTGGGGGCAGCGAAATGGACCGAATCCTTGTGCGACCGGATGTTGGGCATTTTCCATTTACATTATCTATTCAATTCGGTCTCAATGACTTGTGATAATCGATCCCATATTTCCTCTTGCTCTATGTCAGTCATTGATAGCACTGGTTTGTCAGGAGAGTTCAGGGCTTGAAACTGTGAAAGGTGCTCTTCTCTTGAAAACCGACATGGTTTTAGAATTATAGGCACAACACTTGTTCCTTCTAATCCAGCTTTCTGTAAAATAGGGGGCAGCTCATTCTCAACAATAAAATCTGATGCAAGAAAGTCTGCGCTTATTACTAAAATTGCTATAGCGGCTCTTGATAATGCAGTTTCAATTTGTTCTTGCCATTTTTGCCCTGTTTTTATTTTTGTGTCATCCCATATATCTAATAGCCCCTTTTTTTCTAATGGCTTCAAGTGGACGTGCAATCTTTTTAGATGATCTTTATCTTCATGACTATAACTTATAAAGATTGTTTCTCTATATTTATCTTTTTTCTTAGCCTTAGTGTCAGAGCAATGCGCTTTTTCATTAGTTAAGAACAAATTACCTGCTGTGCCTATTGTAGACTGCCATGTCCCTTCTATGGTTCCATTGTTGATGAACTTAGCTTGAAGAGTTACATTTCCATGGTTTGCCATAGGCGCGGTAATAGTAACAGGACGATTGTTGACAAAAAGCTTTTGTGTATGAGTCTGGTTTAAAAACTCCCTGTCTGGCGTCAAGTTCATTATAATTGAATCATTTTCTGTTATGCCAGTAAAATTATACACAGCGGTTCCGTGAATAGGGTCATTAATTCTTGCGATTCCGTAAAGCTTGGCTTCGTCTTGTTTTACCTCTACAAATACATTTGCTTTATTAGTTCCTGTAATTCGTCCTGACCAATTCCCTTCAACTTTTCTCATGATATCACCATTAATCGCTCTATTGGGTATATTATTTGATGCCCAACATATAGAGTTGTATCCATTGTCCCGCAGAACAAAAATGCGGGAAAGCCCAGTTTGGCAGAAACAGTTTGAAAAGTTCGGATGATACATTTAATCAGCGGAATGGTGGATAAAACTTTGTTGGCCCGGGCCGCTTCCGAAAAGCCAACAATTATCTACCATTATATATGGGGATTGTAAAGCTGTGATTTTGCATCAAGATTTGTAAATTTTCGAGGTTTTAAACTCTCGACGGCTTGAATTTTGGTTCATATAACCGAAAATAGCATCAGGATGATCAAATTTATTTCAAATGAGGCTTATTATAACCGCTTCAGGACAAATATCGCCAATGGCAACTTGCAACTTGGAGATGTCCGTGAAAATTTTGATATTTAATGACTTTTACCTGCTTAACAGAAGGGGGGCGATAGATACATTTCACTTCGATCTCTTCATAATAACAGCAACGGAACCATACAGGTCGCCAGAAACTCCGTCAATATCATGTTCGATGTCCTGTAAGTTCCCCAACTTACTTGTCCAGAGTCCGGAACTCAATTGTCTTGCAGCATGCTTTGGCGTACCGCTGGTGTCAACATATATGGCCACTTTCTCAAAACCCTTCTCATATTCCGCGGCATCACACGGAGTAAAGCCCAGAGCGGCAAATGCTTCTATGAAGGCTTCCAAGGTTTCGGCTCGTGGAACACCAGCAGGCCAGTAACCTATGTCTAGACGGTCAGGCCACCACCAAGCCTCGCTGTCGCCCGCGGCCCAGGCTATACAGTTATAATCGACTGTATCGGGGCTTGTAATTGTGTACCCTCCGTCCTGTAGTTTAGGAAACGATTTTTCGATATTGTAGTTGCTCATTTTATATAATCATGCTCTCTCCCCCAAATGAGCCACGCTTTGGCCATATCTCCTATTCGGCCCCTTTTCTCTGGTGGGACAGGATCTTCACCGGTGATTGATTTCAATGCCCAAAACCAATGTGCTGGTCTGTTCTCCAGTTCACGCATTATGAAGGGGATAGCAATCGTCCCCATCCCAACAATTTGCTGATAAGCCGGGTGCATTGCAATCTCAGTAATTGATGAGAGCATTGCTGTAACCTCTTCCCACTCTTGTTTGAGTCTGAAAAATCTTGTGGCAGGATCAGCCCATTGTCTTGAAATCGGTGTCATAAAATGATCAATTGAAATTTCGAAGGACTTCTTTAATACACCTGATTCGTCACCGACAGCACTATCAATCTCCGGCAAAAATCCAAGACCTCTATATAGTTCCAAAGACATAATACATGGATGACTCACCGGAACAGCTCCTTTGCTTTTTCGGTCACGCTGTTAAAGAAAATGTCGTTTTTGAAATCACGCAGTTTTTCGAAAGCCTTCCACATTTCTTCTGTCTTTCCAACATATTCGGTTATTCGAAATACATCTATGTCGAGGATTAGAGGCAATCTCTGGGTTTTGGTCGGCTTGTCCATAGTCTGAGTTATAATGGCAGTTGCCTCGATGTCAGGGTTTGGAACCTCAAGTCGCATAAAAAAGTGGGAGACTTCCTGAGGGAGTTGAGGTGCTATTTGAGGATTAGTTAAAAGGTATTCACTAAAGTCATCAAACGGTACTGGGACTTCAATGCGGTTAATATATCGTAAGCCAATCCTGATAATTTTGATAGGGTTAGCTATTTTGAAGTACAGTTCCCACAATTCGCGGCCTTCGGAACGGAATAATTCCCAGTTTTCGTAGGGTTTCAGTTTGTTGAAAGCAAAACCGTCTATCTTAGACTGTACTACCTTTTTTTCTTTGTGTGAGCGAAAAAGGTATCCATGCGTGCCGGTCTTAGTTGGAAGAGTGATGGGCGTGTCTTTCTGTGATAACTTAAAGTCGGCCTTTAGAAAGCGCTGTTCCTGTTTCTCAGGGAAACGGTTTTTTATATGATCATGAAAACTCTCTAAGCTCTTAAGATCCGTTTCCTCAGGGAGTTGAGCTTTTATTTCTATAACTGCTTCTGTAATGGGCGCATTTGGAAAGACGGTGTAGTCGCTCAAATTAATCTCCAATTAATACCGCTTATTAGGCAAGACGGTAATGGCTACCATACGCTGACAATCTATTTGATTAATTTTTCTGCTATATTAAATAAAAACAACTTTAAGGTCAACGCCTTATATTACTTATATTACTAATGTCGATATTACATAAATCATTAAGACCCCTCATTGCTACAATCTCACTGCAAAACTATCCACAAAAATAGGTTCTATCATTTAGACACACCATAAAGATAATGATCATGATGCTCAGCGAGGTCTTTAATACCAGTTTCTACAGCAATATTTCTTAAATCAAAAAGCGGGTCTTTACCTTTTTTAACTCTCACCTTTTTTCTGCTTTCTTTCATACCTGTCTTTAAATAATGAATTATCTCAAGAAATTTTGGCATATCCTCATCAGGTATATCCTGCAATTCTTTAATAATCTCATCCTTATATTTGGTTTGTGAATTCACTTATATACCTCCTGGTATACTTTCTCCTTTGCCTGCTTTAGGGAGCCACCACCTTTTTTATTTATATCGTTGAATAGGCAGCTTATTTCTTTTATAAAAACAGCTCTCTCAGCTTATTCTTGTCGTTTTTGATAATTTCCGGCTTTCCGGAATAAGCGATTTTGCCCAGCTTTATTGAATAAACATGATGGCAAACTTCAAGCACCTCACGCACCTTTTGCTCCACGATAAGAACAGTAACTCCGAATTCATTGTTAATCTTGCGAATATAATTCATCATAAAGGTTACCAACTTGGGTGAAAGGCCAAGAGACGGCTCATCCATCAGGAGCAGTCTGGGGCTGTTGATCAAGGCCCTTCCCAGTGCGAGCATCTGTTTTTCCCCACCGCTCAACTTTCCCGAGTTTTGCTTTTTTCGTTGCTCAAGTTCAGGAAAAAGCTCCCATATTTTTTTCAGTTCTGTTTGAAAACTCTTTTTAGGCAGATGAAACCCGCCGATCTCCAGATTTTCAAGGACTGTCATTTCGTCAAAAACCCTATTGCCTTGAGGTACAAATGCAATCCCATCCCTTACATTGGCTTTAGTCGAACGATTGGTAATATCCTTGTTTTTATAACTGACAGTTCCCTTCCATACAGAAATAAGCCCGAATATGGACTTCAGGGCTGTTGACTTTCCTGAACCGTTTGGGCCAATGATAGCGGTAACTTTTCCTTGGGCTGCCTCAAGGTCTATGCCAAAAAGAACCTGTTTTTTGCCGTAACCTGTCTCTAATCTTTCAACTTTCAGCATATCACTCCAGATAAGCCTCTATCACAGCAGGATTATTTCTGACTGACTCAGGGTTTCCCTCTGCAATCTTCTTGCCTTCATCCATAAAAATCACCCTGTTGCATACCTGCATAACCGCTTCAATATTATGTTCGATCAAGACAAAGGTCTTCCCTGCCTTTTGCAGTTTTTTTATTATCGTAAGAATTTTTTCGATTATTTCCGGGTTTATGCCTGCTACAGGCTCATCCAGTAAAAGCAGGTCAGCTCCAGAAGCCAGACAACATGCCAGAGATATCATTTTTTGCTGACCATAAGATAAATCTTCTACCAGATCATTTGCTTTTTCTTCAATGCCCATGAAAGCAAGAAGTTCCTTGCCCTTTTCCCGATTTCTTCTCTCTTGCTTCCTGACTTGCATAGGAAAAAGGAAAGTATTTTTCAGGTGTTCTCCAGCCTGATTCTGAAAAGACAGGAGGATGTTGTCCAGAACAGTCATGCGGGTTATGAGGCGAAGCTGCTGAAAAGTGCGGGCTATTCCAGTCCTTGCAATCTTATAAGAAGGCATTCTGCTCAGATTTTTGCCGTTGTATATTATTTCTCCCGAATCCAGGGGCAGAAAACCGGTAATCGCATTAAAGAGCGTTGTTTTCCCAGCCCCGTTAGGACCAATGATGCCGGTAATTGAATCTCTTGGGATCTCCAAAGAAAAATCATCAAGAGCAAGAGTCCCGTCGAATTTTTTATTAACGTTTATGATATTTAAAACTTGATCCATATCTCGTTAAACCCAATTTTGCAGCTTCAAGCCCTTGACCCTTTTAAATTCCTTAATATTATTCGTAACCACGGTGAAGTTATAGGCAAGGCCGATCGAGGCTATGAGAAGGTCCATAGGCCCTACAGGGGTTCCTGATCGTTCAAGGCTATGACGGATTTTCGCATATGCGGTACAGGCTTTTTCGTCAAACGAAACAATTTCAAACGTGGATACAAACCGTTTGACCTTTTCTCGATTTTTTGCCTTGAATTTACTTTTTTCAGCACCATAATATAATTCTGCCACTGTGATAGAAGGCAACTTTATCTGAGAAGGCGACAACTCTTTAAACTGTTGAACAACCTTTTCGGAGGCCCGGTTCAAGAAATAAATGCAAGTGTTGGTGTCTAATAGTCGAATCACGACAATTCCTCTCTTTTTTCCGTCCGCTCTAAACCCTTCCTTATGGTGGCCATAATCTCTTCAGGTGTCTCTTCTCCTTCCCAACTGCCGGCTAATTTAAAAAAGTCTTCAGGCCATTCATCTTTGAGTTTTGCCTTGATCAAATCTACAACCCATTTAGAGCGCGATTTCCCTGAGACTTTTATGACTTTATTCAGTTTTTTTGACAAATCACCATCAATATAAATGGCTAACTGCGGCATAATGACCACCTCCTTGAGATATGTTTACAAGTATATTTTATAATTGTCAAAGGAAAAGTTGAAGTTGGAGTTGAGGGAATTGATTGGCCACGAATGAACACCAATTTACACGGAATCAATCCAGGTTAAGGCTAAAGATTAGTCGATTTATTGCGCTTTTACGACTAATTATTCGTCATAAAAAAGCCGTGCTATCAAAAAACAGAAAGACACCTCAAACCCCATTCTTCGTGCCCTTCGTGGTTCAGTCCCGCCTTATTTTTTAAAGGAATACTCCCCTATAAAGCCCTGGGGACGGAAAAGCATAAAAATAACCAAAAGGGCACCATAGATAATCTGCCTCATGTTGGCGGCAATGGAACTCGGCATACCTAAAAAGCGCAACGCCTCGGGAAGAATAACCAGTACAGCAGCTCCCAGAACAGAACCCCAGATATTACCAGCCCCTCCGATGATAACTATTGAGATAATGAAGATAGACTCCATGATGGTGAACGAGGTGGGATCAATGAAGCTTATATAATAGGCATACATCACGCCAGCAACAGAAGCCATGCCGGCACCAATTACGAATATCAGCACCTTATAAGAAGCCACGTTTTTCCCCATGGCCTGAGCAAATATTTCATCTTCCCGAATAGCCTTGAGCACACGACCAAAAGGAGAGGTGACAATTTTGTGAGATATCCACACGGTGATAATGCATAAGAGGGAGATAAGAAAAAGGAACTCATAATGACTATTAATCTGCCAACCGAATATGGCTGGCTGCGGAATTCCCGGCAATCCCATAGGGCCTCCGGTAAAGGAAACCCAGTTGTTCATGATACTGAAGGTGATTACCTGGAAGGCAAAAGTGGCAATTGCAAAATAGTCATCACGGATGCGGAGCGAGGGGATGCCCATTATAGCTCCCAAAAGACCTGAAAGGATGATGGCACAGGCTATGTTGGCAAGAAAGGGGCTATGGAACTTCAGAGCTAAGAGAGCAGCTACATAAGCCCCGACTCCATAAAAAGCAGCGTGGGCGATGGAGAGCAGGCCTGAGTATCCGACAATTAGATTGAGGGATACTGAGAGGATGACATAAATGCCGATGAGGATCAGGATGTGGAGTAAGTATTCCATGCTCTATAATTTTTGGTTGCCCCCTGAACTATCTATTGCCCGTTTGTCAAACCTTGGATTTCTGGACGTAATAATGCCAGTGCCCGATCCATTATAGCCAATGCAGATTTGGCATCCTCTTCAACAGCCTCTTCGCCTTCAGCCTTTTTGACCCATTCAACTACGAGTTTTTTCATACAGCACCTTGCCCTCCTGCATAATCTCCTTTATAAAAAAGTCTCCCAGTCTCAATCTGCGGTCAATATCCGCGGGCCTCCGAACAAGGAGATCAAGGGGAAAGGTTCTCTTTATGGTCCTCCGAATCTCAAAAGCCTGTTGATGGGGACGGCTTTTAAAATCCATCACCACCAGAATGTCCACATCGCTGTCTGGAGTCGCGCCTCCCGAAGCATGGGAACCAAACAGGATAACACGTTCCGGATTGAATCGGTTGATAACATCATCAACAAAATCCTTTATGTTATCTTCAATGACTGTTTTCATTTTCGCTTTCTTGAATATTACGTCAGAGGGTTGCTTTTTTTACTTTCTTGCCCAGAAAACCTTGCGGTCTGAATAGTAAAAATATCAGTAAGATGACAAAGGCAATGGCATCTTGCCACTGGGAGCTAATAAACCAGACCCCAAGATGTTGAGCTATGCCCAAAAGCAGCGCAGCAAGGGCCACACCCGGAATACTTCCCACGCCGCCGACGATGACCGCCACGACACCCATCATAAGCGCATTCATTCCCATGGTTGGCGTCATGTCCACATCAAGGGCTACAAGAATTCCGGCTATACCAGCCAGGGTCGAGGCTATAGCAAACGTCAAAAGGATTACCCTGTCACTGTCTATCCCCGACACACTGGCTAACTCTATATCGTTGGCCACGGCCCGCATCGCGTTGCCCATCTTTGTCTTCTTCAGGAGAAGCGTCACTGTAACCACCAGAACTACGCTAACACAGATAATGAGAATTTCGATAGGCGTGATCCTGGCTCCGAATACGTTCAGCCCTTCCTTCACAAGCCCGGAGCGAATGGTCTTGGTGTCGTCTCCAAACATCATGGAGATAACGTTCTGAAGGACGATATACATACCAAGAGAAGCTAAGAGGAAAACGAGAGAGGACGATCCTTTACGTCGGAGGGGAAGGTAAACAATGACCTCCATCAGACAGCCGAGGAGCGTGGTCAAGGGGATGGCGAGAAGAATTGAAAAAAAAAGAGGGAAGCCAAGCCAGGCCTTGAATAGGAAGGTAAAATAAGCTCCTGCGGTGAAGACAATGCCGTGGGCGAAGTGAAAAAAGCGGGTTGCACGAAATACAATGGCAAAGCCAATGGCCACAAGCATAATTTTGGCGGCTGCTAATATTGAGTATATAAAAACTTGATACATATAAATTATGAACTAAGGTTAGGCCACTGCCCTTTTGCAACCAAATTGATGGACAGGATATGTGCTTCGCTGGTAAGGCATAGCTTGACAGCGTCCGCCACGTCCTTTGGGGGCATCTGCGGGAGGCCACTATCTTTATAGTCGTAGCCGAAATACTTTCCCATTTCGGCAATTGCCATTTGTACTGCAGGAGGATCATATATGCCAGTATTCACCATTCCTGGCAGCACCTCCGAAACATAGATTCTTCTTTTGTTAAGTTCCAAAGCTAAACTTCTCACCGCGTTATGCAGGCCTGCTTTAGCAGCACTATGAGAGTAGCCTAAAGGAACTGCTCTAACTCCGCTCATAGAAGATATGACCACGATTCTCGATTCTTCCTGCAATTCAAAGCGAGGTAGCAGCGCTTGCACTAGTATCAAGAGAGATTTAACTATCACGTCAAATTCAAGACAAGGCAAATCTATAGGGGTCTCTTCAACTCGAAGATAAGGATTATCGTTCGGAAGTTTATACGAACCGGCACTTAATCCAGCGCAATGAACTAAATATATGAGCTTTCCTCTTTGAATATTCTCGACCATTTCTGCAACTGCCTTGGAATCCAAAAGGTCTACCGCGCAATAGTCTATTCTATTATTGGGGTGTTCAATCCTAATTGAATTAGTTAAAGTTTGCAGTTTGCTAACCGTTCGAGAAACAATCAGAACCTCAAAGCCTTGCTCAACTAATTCCTTTGCAACCCATGCGCCTATGTTAGCCTTAACCCTTGGATGTTTGAAGACGTTGCCAATCGGTGCCGTATCCTGCGATAAACTACGATACCCTGTACCCGTTACAATTACAGTCACATCAGAAATGTTAGACGTCATTTGTAATCAAATCCTCAAAGTTACCAGCAAAATCCTTTTGTTTTATATCCTCGGCAAGATTGATACATTTTTTTATACAAACAGATAAATTAGACGCCTCGGCTATTTCGATGCCCACTAACTCCCCTAGTTCCCCCACTGTCGCAATCGCCATTTTTGGAACTTTTCGGGAATAGTACACCGCTATTTCCCCATATTTGGAAACGTCACGATAGGTCTCTTCAATCAAAGTCCCCTTTAAACTTTTATCAAAATACTTCTTTGTCATATAGTAAGAGCCACGCCTGCCATGTACAGCAAAGAACTTCCTGAGAATATTTTTGTTCAATATGTCACACATCTCCTCCGCCTTTATGAATTTTTTCTCAATCTTATCAGAAGCGCTCGCGCAAACGTTCTCGATGCCTTGCGACAATACATCAACGGTTACCTGGTGGTCGGGACTCGCAAGAAGAAAGTCCTTAACCTCTAATTCGTACTGATCAAACCACCTCGAAACCTGTGTGATCAAACCATCTTGATCGGTATCAAAGAGAGCTTGAAAAAACTCCAAGAACCACAGAACACAATGAAAGGGTTCAGTTTCACTGCGACGGAGGGATTCGTACGTATGAGCTAACTGTTTGCTGATTTCATGCCTACTAGCAATCGTTAATCTCCGTACCTCAAACTCCCCACCAGTTTCCAGCTCCTTTAGATGAGCCTCGTAGCCTCTCGTTGAAGAATCCTTGCCATGAATAGGAGCGAGCCAATTGATCGGTAGAGTTCGATTTACACAAACCATACTACTATATCTATCTGAAAGCTCCGTCAACAAAGCCAAATATCCATCGAAGCTCATGAGATAGCGATTTCTTGCCAACAATTCGGAATGATTACTTAATACGCGTGTGATGACAACCTTATCAAACCTGCTGACAACTCCGAGTGCATTTGCATAATCTTTGAGGTTGGGGATCTTGCTAGACGCGGCTAAAATGGGGCTGATTTCCTTAACAGCAAGATCGGCTATTCTTTTTCCAAAGAAAGTGTTATGGAGATCCTACAAAAACCCGCAACTAGCCGTTATTATGACGGCAACCCATGGGTTATAATACCAGTAATAAGCTTGTCTTTAGTCAATAAGGTGTAAAATAGAAGGCCTATAACGCCAATAAGTAGGTCATAGAAAATTCTTTGAACTGTTGTTGTTGTATTACCATGCTTTTTCAGCCAGCTAAATAGAAGAACTATAGCGCCAACACTTAGGTCCTTGAAAATCTTTCGAACTTTATTATTACCAAACCTTTTCCACCATATACCTTCGTCAGGCATCATTGCACTCCTTAAAAAAATGTAAAGTTGCCGTCCTTCACAGTCTTAAGCGAGACAGTCTTCAAAATGTCACCATTTTTGTCAAAAGACATATCCCCCGTGACTCCTTCAAAGGATTTGACTTGGTAAAGCGCATCTTTGAGTTCTGCGGGTTGGAACTTCGTGATTTCCAAGGCTTTCAGCAGAATGCGTGTTGCATCGTATGCAAGAGCAGCGTAGTATGTCGGCGGTTCTCCGAATGTTGCTTCATAAGCTTGTATAAACGATCCAGTAGGCCCAAGCTTTATATCAGGATCGAAGCTTCCGTAATATGTATAAATGACTCCATTTGCTAATGGGCCCAGTTTCTCAAGATTGCGACGGTCTTCGAACATCGGTGTCGTATAAATAGGAACCTTAATACCAAGCTTGACCTTTTGCCGAACGAAATTCAAAATTTCATCATGGGAGATCACAAAAATTGCATCTGACTGAACCGTGGAAATCTTTGCAAGAGTTGCTCTGAAATCCGTAGTCCCTTGAGCAAATGCTTCCGCGAATGTGATAATGCCCCCTCTTTTACTGAAACGTTCCTTAAAGACCTCAAAGAGACTTGCACCATAGTCATTATTTATATAGATACAGGCGACTTTCTTGTAACTGAGTTTATCAATTGCAAGATCGGCTTGAGCTAAACCTCCAAAATATTCTGAAAGCTCTGTCCTAAAAATATAGTCGCCGGCTGAAGTAATGGCTAATGCAGAGGAAGAAGGGGATAGAAGAACCACTTTATTGCTCTCAGCTATGGGAGCGACCGCCAGCGTCACTGAACTTGCTAGGGGACCCAGAACTACTTTTACGCGATTAACACTGATCAGTTTCTGTATTGCCGACACCCCTATGGCGGGCTTAGCTTGGCTATCTTCTGGTATCAGTTCAACACGAACTCCTTTCACTAAAAGGTCAGCTTCTGCTTGGCTAACCGCAAGTTTCATGGCTTTAAACGACGGGACCCCATAGATTGCAGCATCTCCTGTTAAGGGCATGATAACTCCTATGTTGATGACTGTTGTCTCCTTTTTACTGCTACATGAGACAATAGCAACTAACACCATCGTTGCAACTAAAGCTACAATCCCGATCCATACCTTTTTCTTCATGTGTCATCCCTCCCAAATAAATGGTTTCATGTCCGTCGTCTTCCAGATCTCTTCCTTTAGCGGAATTCCCCTATCCGCTCCAAGACGAGGCTACGAAGCTGCCCAACCGTTCTCCTAACATCTCACCAACAAAAACGTGCCGACGACCTTGGTGTGGACGCCTTTCAGTTTTACAGCTTTAATCAAAGTCTGGAGAAAAAGTGGACATCCCATATTGAATTATTCTTTCATTGTTCTTTTGACCGCCTTTCTGTGCCCATGACACGAAACTCCCCAGAGTCCAAAAATCTATACCAAATTAGATAGTTATGGTCAACAGAAAACAACCATGCCCGGGCTGGCTGATGGATAGGTAGATCTTAAACAGGATAGCATTCAACATTTGAGAAGGAGGGCTTTGACCTCAAAATTATCATTGTCACGTCTCAATGAGAATCAGCCTGGATCGGCTATTCTATAAAATCAGCAGGTTGGCATGACCAACCTTCATGAGAAGCCTTACGTCTATCCGAATCGAATACCGAACAAGCCGCCGTCCTCAGTGGCATCCGTCAAACGGGTCGGGACGATGTATTGCTCCAGATCAAAGTCCCCTGGCAACTCGGTGGGCAGCGCATCTTCATTCATGGTAACAATGTACTGAAACCCGAGGCTGTCAGCCATTTTTGCTCCAAGCTGCAATGCTTTCGCAACCTGTCGTTCATCGACACCATCGAAGAGATGGCTGTCGTGGAAGAGAAAGCCCGGCCCGATGCCTCGTTCTGCACAGAACCTCATTAACATCATGTCGAAACAAAATACCTGCATATTTGAAACACCGCTGCTTCTCTTCCCATGAATCTTAACTTCAAATTGCGGCCCGTTGAGACTTTCACTGATTACGAGGCTACCAGCATCTTCATAGAGGGCGTTGGAGATCTCCTCGAAAGCAAGAATTGCCATTCGCAGAATATCGCTTTGCTCATTGTGATCTTGGCGTAAGCGGCGTAGCAACTGTTGTCGCTCAAGATCGAGATCCGTTTTGCCAGTTTCCAACTTTTCGGCTGTTGCGTGGCGCTGTCTGAGGTTTTCCACGTCGGTTTCGAGTCGAGCAAGTTCCTGCTGAAGCCTGGTGAAGTGATCGAGTGCCCCATGCGACTGGAGGATACCCATAATCTGCGAACGCCGTACTTCGTGTTTTTTGATCGTGTCTTCCCTATGTTCGATTTGTCGACGTGAGGCACTGATCTCACCCCGAAGGTACGAGCGCCTGTTGGCAAGAACCGATTGATGAAAGGCTCTTACATCCTCGAATCGCTTCAAAGCCAAAGCAGGAAGAACGACTCCGGCCTCTCGATACACCTCCTCGAGTTTGGTATCTGGCGGTGGGGCTTCCTCCTGTAAGGATTCCTCGATATCGTCGATAAGCTGACGATCCATAGTGTTTTCATCAACGAGTCTGTTGATCTGCCTCGTGAGGTCGGATGCTTCCTGCTCGAGTTCGCGATACTCCTGTAGAACCTTGAACTCCGCGGTGCTCCGTCTTAGCTGCTCGGCCCGGGCTTCGGCCACCGTAAGCTTGGTGCGTAGATCAGAGGTCGTGCTGATGATATCGCCAAGCGCACCTTCCCTGGCAGCCTTCTTGAGAGCCTTGAGGGATTTCTCTTGTTCCCGAATCGATTGCCATTTCTGAGGAATCGTCCAGTCAAGGCCAATGAGGTAGCTGATAGCAACCTGCTGGTCGTAGGGCTGTTGTTTCTCATTTTGTCGAAAGGGATCCGTGAATCCCCGCACGGATTGTCGCCGGACAAAGTAGGAAAACAATGATCTAAACGTGGGACCATACTTTTCCTCTGATTCAGGCAGCTCAAAGAGGATTTTTCCAAGCACGATCTTCCACAGGCTGTTCTTGATCATGTTTTTTCCGGTACGCATGTCGACTGATGGCTGAACAGGCCAGTGATTGTACTCACCACCAGCGACTGTAAGTACTGAACGATTCTCCGCTTCGCGCTCCATCGCGACCATGTGTCCGCCAAGGTCGAACTCCAGGCCGAATGAGTGATTCTTGAGGTGCACGTCCCGAAAGATAGAGTTTTTTTCGAGGGTTCCAGCCATGAGAAAGTGGATGATCTCCGTAATGCTGGACTTCCCCGCACGATTTCGCGTCTGTCGTTCGGTTGCACCCGGTGTTTTTTCTGCGAGTACAAAATTGAGACCGCTGTGAAACTCAAGATTCTTAAAGCTCGGCAGACTGCTGTAGATGCGGTGAATCATACCTCTATCCTTTTCACAATGCCCATATGGAAACTGACAGCATTGAGCATGTAAAGAAGGTCCAGTGCAAGCACGAACCAATCGTATGTCACCTGTAACGAAGCGGTTTTCATCTTTCTCATTTGTTGGAACTCATCCCAAAGTCGTGAGACGGTTTTCGGATCTTCAAGGAGGCTGAGAACGTCACTGCCGATTCCGATCAAGGATCTTCCCTCAGAGATTCTTTTTGTGGGAAGTATCATCGTTGATCTCCCTCGACTGAGTCCTCGAAGATGTCGCAATGATCAAAAAGATACGCCAACACAGCGAGAATCGCTGCCTCGTGACCGGTGTCTTGCCTGATCTCTCTCCCTGCAAACATCTGAAGCTCCTGAAAAACCCTATCGGGCGGGGTTTCAGCAGCCCGCAGTTCTTCATATTTTGTCTTGAACGCCTGGACGACCTCGTCACCGAATTGAGGGTCAGGCCAGCCATCGAAGAAATCTCCCACAAGCGTACTCTTAGTTCTACCAGCCTGGATGAGGCTTGCAGTATTTTCCGAAAGTCTGTTGATATCTATTTTGTCTTGAGGGACCTGGCTCAGGTCTGGCTCTTTTGGAGCCGGCTGGCGCGCGATGGTCTTCAGTACTACTTTGAGGTCTTCAAAACCGAGATTGAGGAAGTCCCTTTGTGAGGGAGCGGGACCGAGCACTGCGCCGATGTCCTCTTTGCTGAGCCGAAAACATTCTTTTCTCAATGCGTCGTAGTCCCAAGTCTGTATCTTGATCTCGGGATAGACATTGTCAAGCTCAAGCAACTTTTTCACGAGTCCTGGCCCAAGGCCGTTTCTTGAATTGTGAACGAAGATCCACGTGTCGAAAAAAGCCTTCCAGTACGGCAAGGCCCCGTGGAAATCTTCTTCTACCTTTGCAATGGCATCCCTTTCTGTCATTTCATTCGGTGCATACACCTGGAACAGAATCTTTCGCGATTTCAAGTAGCCATCGTTCTTTCTGTCACCGGAGCGTCCCCACGGTCGGGTACGGATAAAATCTCCTGGGTAGCCCTTTCCCATAATCTCTGAGAAAAAATCCTGGAATGCGGCACCCTTCTTTTTGATGAAGTCTCGCTCAAACACAACTTCGTAATAGTGACGCCGAAACTGATCCATCTAATATCACCAACTTAACTTAGCAACATTACAATTTCTTATTCGATATCGACTTTGGGATTCACGTCCTAAGGGATACGATTCAATATTTTTTCCCTATGTTTCTGGCGTTGAATAGCCTGCTCAATATCCTTCTTTTGGCTGCCTTGGAAATGACACAAGGAGAGACTCCCAGATGGCACGATTGTTCTGCTGATAGATTAGAATGTACGAAAAAGCGCATATCGCTCCAAAATACGCGCCTCCTGCTTCATTTACGAGTCATTGCCAGAAATGTCCATCCTCACTGTGCCCATGACACGAAATCCCACAGAGTCTATAAAATTCATATCAAATTAGCTGGTTATGGTCAACAGAAAACCACCTTGCCCTGGCCATCTGAAGAATGGGTCTGAAACAGAACAGGATTCAACATAAAATTGCCGTTGTAACCCCTCAATGAGAACCAGTTTAAGCTGGCTATTCTATAAAATCAGCAAGTCGGTATCACCGACCTTCATGAAAATCGCAGCCTCTATCCGAATCGAATACCGAACAAACCGCCGTGCTCAGTGGCATCCGTCAAGCGGGTTGGAACGATATATTGCTGCAAATCAAAGTCCTTTGGCAACTCGGCGGGCAGAACATCTTCATTTATGGTAATATGGTAATAAGGAATATCCAGGGAGAACTGTTGAAGACAGCTCCTTACCATTTTCTCTCTACCTCTGCGTCTTGATCCTTTAATTAGGCGAATTTAAGCCGCATACCTAAGCACTTCTATCTCTGCCGCAACATCTGCCTTCTCAAGGCTTTTTTCCACACGCTCCAATACAGGATCATCTATTAAGTATTCCCTGCAACCGTCACACTGCAAGACGGGTACCTTCTTCAAGATAACAATGCTTGCTTCAGTTAATTTGAAGGGCAGATCTGTGATCATAGATTTCATTGTAGATCCACACACATGACATTTCATGGTGATCGCCTCCTCGTTTTGAAATCTTCCTCCCATTCCTGTGGGCTTGGATAATAGGCGGTAATGATTCGTACGTTATCGTCTTCCACGTCAACGGCAAACAGCACATGGAATATGCGATTTTGATAACGGGAATAAACAAGATAGCTTGGCAAATATTTATCTTTGGGGTACTGCTCTATAATCTCATAGTCAGTAATGGAATCAAGGATCATATTTCGAGAAATGAATCTACCTTTCAACCGCATATTCACATGATAAGTCCACAGAATTCTGCGGTACGTCACACAGTGCCGTATAAATTCTATAGGATTGTCTGGAAGTAAATTGCCGGAGACCATTGATCTTCCTTTCAGAAATCCATGCTTTCAGTGTTCAGGTATTGAAAGAACTTGCCTAAAAGTTGGTATGAGAGCCATTTTTTTAAGCCTGAAGTCCCGAACTATTGGGTGGCGAAGGCCAATACCGAACTAAATAATCCTTACATTCCATAAATTCATATACTATTTTCAGTTTATGAATTTAGGAATCAAATATCAAGATAAAATTGCAACAACCGATTAATGAAAGGCTCTTACATCCTCGAATCGCTTCAAAGCCAAAGCAGGAAGAACGACTCCGGCCTATCGTGGCTAAAGAAATAATTGGGGCATTGGATACAACTTTCATACATGTTATTCTTGAACAATATGCGGGGTGGTTTTAGCGCTGTTAATCATTTCATCAATAAGCGCTTCATCGTAATCAAAGATTGGCTCATTTTCCGCTTGAAGCTTCCGGATAAATTCCAGGCGGGTATATCCAGCAAGTTCTGCGGCTTTCCCCAAGCTTAGGGCTCACGCAAAAATAAATTAGCAGAGTTTGGTTAAGGCCTGCGGGACGTCCATAAATAAGTAAATAACTCGCTGGCCAATTGATATTTATGCTACTTTAAAACCTCTTTTTTCTGTCAGATGTGGTTTATTTTTGGACCCGGTTAAACAGCTCAAATGGATTTAACCCCAGTACGATAGTAAAAAGGCTGACAGGATTTACCCTCCAGGCGGGCAGGGATGAAGCTGACAGAAAGCAATCACCCTATCAGCGGAAGGAAAGGAGTATCATTCGAGGACTGCTTAGTGAGGACATGGCTTTGGGCATCAAAAAACAACGCATTTTCAGCCTTAAAACCGCAAGCTATTCATGTTCCTCATTTATGGCACTCTTTTAAACCCCAAATTTACTTTTTCAAAATGCTCGTCTCCAGTAAATACTTTCCTTGCCTTGAATTCGGACATCACCACAAAAGAGGTAAAGTCTGTAAAGGAGATATCAGGTTTATCCTGGTATTTCTTAAATAATTCCCATGCCTTCTCTCTCCTTCTATTATCAATTAGCTCAAAGCGGAGTTTTTGAGCCCTTGCAGACTGGAAGATACCCTCTCCAAATTTTACCACCACCTGGTGTGTCAATCTTCTCCGGAGCACAGTGAGAACTTCATCCAAAATATAATCCGTAGTTATGGGAATCCCCCCACCCTTAACGTACTCCTGATAAAAAGCTTTTGCCGTTTCATGATAAGGATCTTTACGATCCACCACCGCTATCCATCCCCAGCTGTCAAAGAAAATAGGTTTTCTCATAAATCACCATAAGCATATTTGTCATGATTTTGAGCAAGGTCATGGGGCGCTGCACTTTCTCCGATACCAATAATTGATAAAAGAGCATTATCCTTGGTATTAAGGGTATCTATTTTCTTATTTCTTCCTCTTTTTGCATCCTTGGACTTTAAGTAACCAATAAAATCAATAACCTCATTAATCTTCTGCTTCGAAAGATCCTCTAACTCTTTTATTACTTTTTCTTTGTAATCCATCATTTGACCGCTCATGGTTGAAACCTCCCGGGTGTAATGGGGTGTAAGAGACGTTATGTTGCGAGTTAATTATGTTGCGAGAATTTAATTCCTCTTATCTTATTCCAAAATAAAATTAAAAAATCCATCTAATTTTTTTGATTCATTTAATTCCCAAAAAGAAGCTTGAAAAGCATATCCATTTTGTTCATCTGATTCAAGCCCGACAATTACCTATTTTTGCTAACCTAAAATTGACCCCCTTGAGCCGACCTCTGGTATAAAGTGAATGTGTATGTGTCACATCTTGATTAGCGCACTTATCCCATCGTATTCCTTTTTAAAGGTTTTATCGATACAAAGTTTTTCTCTGAAAATACCAACTCGTCTGCTAAGGGAAACTTGGGACATCCTCCAGTTTTACAGTTTTGATCAAAGTTTTGAAAAAGAAGGGAGATCCCATATTGAATTATCTTTCATTGTTCTTTTGACCGCCTTGGAAATGGCACATGGGGAGACTCACAGATGGCGTGCCGGTTCTGCTAATAGATTAGAATGTACGAAAAAGCGCATATCGCTCCAAAATACGCGCTTTCCGCTTCATTTACGAGCTCTTGCCAGAAATGTCCTTCCTCACTGTGCCCATGACACGAAATCCCACAGAGTCTATAAAATTCATATCAAATTAGCTGGTTATGGTCAACAGAAAACCACCTTGCCCTGGCCATCTGAAGAATGGGTCTGAAACAGAACAGGATTCAACATAAAATTGCCGTTGTAACCCCTCAATGAGAACCAGTTTAAGCTGGCTATTCTGTAAAATTAGCAGGTTGGCATGACCAACCTTCATGAGAATCGTTGCGCCTATCCAAATCGAATACCGAACAAACCGCTGTCCTCAGTAGCATCCGTCAAGCGGGTCGGGACATGTTTGTCCTCTGTCATAAGCGCTGCTCCCTATGTATCTGACTTATGAACGAGTCTCTTTGTGTTATGATTTGACTTCTCCCGCCAAGTTAAGAACATATCGGTAGAGAGATTCCTTCAAATAGAACCCGGCGACTTGTCATAACGCATCAAGATGAGGCCTAACACTGTCCACAAAACTCTTCTTTTTTGCTTCCAGTAAAATACCAACGACTCCCACCATCTTTAATCCCAGCCGTTGCGCGGCATGCCGACCCTCTTTCTCATCTAACAAAATTAAATCGGCCTCAAGTTCTATCGCTAACACAATGCTTTCAGCTTCTCCACGATCAATATCACGTCTTAGGGCATTGACCAATAGCTGATTTCGAACGGAATAGCGCTTAATCCAGTGAGCAGCAGCGACTTCTTCACCGCCCGGCCAGCGATTTTCCATAGCGTTCAACTCATCCCACACTCCGTCGGTAATATTTACGCCAGGATACAGGCGATGAAGCAAATCAAACTGACCGATAGCTGCCAGATTAAGTTAAGGGCGATGTATTACTTACGACAATCATAACCGCCCCAATTCACGCAGGGTCGCCAGATCGTCCTTGAAATCATCCACGTCATAATGCGGTGAAATGCGGCGAGAAGCAAGCAACTGACGAAATTCCCATAATGACATGCCACACAGCTCACGTGCCTTGCCAACTGAGAGCCGACTCTGAGAGTATAAACTGATTGCTATTTCTACTTTCAGATCATTTACTGTCAGCCTGGCAGAATCTAATATATCCTGGGAAATTTCTAGCGTATTCAAAGCACTCATTATTTACCTCACATTTTGTTTATTTCTTAAGATTTCTGGGACATCCCTTCACATTTGCAGTTTTAGAACAATCCTGTATATAAATTAGCTATGTAAGGGGGCACAAGATCACCCATCTTAAATATTAAGCTTGGGGAAAAGATAAGATATTGTTTGTTAGCATTGCGTATTCGAGTATTCGCCGGGAACTTGGAATGATTGCCCTATCGGCTGAAAATCAGCCAGTTCTTGACGCATAAGTTTGGATCGAATTTGCTCAAAACGGCTGATAACTTCTTTGGAATAAAGTCGCTCGCCACAGTGCAAACAAATTTCAGCGCGTGCACTTAATACCGCGGTGTGCTTTCCACCACGCAGAAGTTTCTCAACGTCTTTTTCGACCATTTCGCCACCGCACACGGGGCACTTATCAAATGACAGCATCTTTTGGCCTCCTTGTTCGCCAGTTGATCCAGAGTTTTGGATCGGGACGATACACAGTAATTAGGACTGCCCAATGGTTTTCCTGATTGTAAGCCCAAACACTGTGCACTGGGTCGTCCCTAAAAGTTTTTGATCACCCCTTTTCACAGAAAAGAGTTGTTACATTATGAATGTTATGCCGGATATTCTATTTGTAGCCAAAAGCTCAAAGCTCAAAGCTTAAAGCTCAAAGGTGAATCGTTTTTGTTTTTCTGCATCATTGCCATCAGCCCGATGCTTTCACCATCAATTTCATATTTCAAGAAGCTGTCCAACGGCATTTTCTTTGCGGCATCAATGAATTCAATGCCAACAATACTTCCATCAGACGACACATCGATATTGATCCCCTCTTCAATTTCAATTACACCATCAGGCTTTTGAGTTGACAACTCAAGGTAGAGCGCATCCACTTCTTTATCATAACTTACTCTCATTTTTTCCTCCTCTTTTTCAATGGATAAGCGCTGACAATAACAAACGCCTTATCTCCCTGAACCGTAATAACCTTTATAGGATATTTGAATTTCTCATTAATATCATGAAGGAAAAATATTTTCCCATCCCCTGATGTTTCTTTTCTGCCATTTCTCAGGACATTCAACACATCTTCTTCAGAAATTCCATATAGCTTCATACGCCTTTTCGAATGCCTTGAGAATTTTATATCTTTTTGTTCAATCATAAAAAAGTCTATCACAAATTGATAATTTCATCCTCGTTAAAATTCCTTCCTCACTGTGCTCATGACACGAAACTCCACAGAGCACAAAAATCCATACCAAATTAGCTGGTTATGGTCAACAGAAAACCGCCTTTAAGAATGAAGCCCCATCCCCTATCGTCGTTTGGGATGGCTCCCTGTAAACGCCGATCATTATAGCTGCTGCAAGGATGGTTTTCCAAAAAAAAAAGTAAGAAACAGGTCTTGACAGTTTCTTACTTCCCGTGTAGCCATATCTATCAAGGCAGGCAGAGTCGTCAGCCCTGCGTAGAGCTGACCACCATTTCGGCTGATGTGGCTTCAATGCCATTCAGATTGTTTGTAGATCACATTGATGAGAATCTCCTTATAACGGCTGGTACACTCAAGGCAAACTACCCGATTTCTTATGCAGATTCATTTACTACAGCCTTGGCCAAAATCCACGAATGCTTTCTGCTTTCGGGAGATCCTGAGTTCAAAGTGCTTGAAAAAGAAGAGATAATTCAAGTAGAATGGCTGAGATAATTGTTATTCCTATGGACCTAAAAATCTTTCTCATGTGCTTTTCGCAAGTCCGCATGCGCAAGAGATTGGTGCGAGTTGAGTAATAAATGCATGTGAGTTATAACTCGGACTCTATTTCTTTTCTTCTCTGGATCAGTATATCTATTGCGTTTTCAGATCTTATAACTCCTTTCTCGTTTTCTATGTTTTCATAATGCATCTGGTTTAGTTCCAGGGTTTCAATTGATAGTCGAATGTGTCGTAATTGTTCTTTGGAGTCTTTATTGCGCCACATATCTATGGCTTCTTTAGCCGTTGTTTTATCAGCAATATTCATCTCTAAGCTCCCTGTCTATTCTATCAAACAGTCGAAAATTTAAGCCTAACAACTCACGCCTGTCTGCGTGCAGACACGCACAGGTAGAAAAATCTGCGTAATCTGTGGATTATCTGTGGATTAAAAGTAATAGTTCACCACGGATTTTCACGGAATTACACTGAATTATCGTAACTGTTCGGGTTGTTAGGCCTATGGTTGGTTGCCTTGTTTAATTTTTATCGCTCTCTAACCGTGAACCCTGGAACTGTGAACCTCCGTGTCGTTCCGTGGTGAACTTTTACGATTAAAACAATTTTAACTGAGTGCCGGTTTTCTTTTTTGTCTTTTTAAAATAGCTCTCTTCATGTTTTATTAGGCTCATTTCTATATCATTTATAAACGGAGAGACCTCTCTTGCAATCATCTTTCCATAAACCCTTCGTTTTTTTGCATATGTAAAGTAAAGCCTTTCTCTTGCACGAGTCATTGCTACATAAAACAACCTTCTTTCTTCGTCAATATCCGGTTCTTCATCTCCTTGTTTTCTCATAGGTATAAACCCATCTTCGCAGCCGGCAATAAAAACCACCGGAAACTCAAGACCTTTGGCTGTGTGCATGGTCATTAGTGAGACTTTTTCTGCCCGGGAGGAATAAATATCCGTATCTGTATTAAGCGCTATTGATGAAAGAAAACCGCTGGATTTTACATCCGGATTACGTGTCATAACAATTATGTCGTTTAAGGCTTGTTCTGTAATTATATCTTTGATTTTTGTTTTTTCAGCTAAATACAAAAGCTTTTCCTCAATCGTCAAATCTTTAATCTTTTCTTTTATTTTTAAAGTGTTAACAATAAAACCATAAAGCTTCTGCTGGCTTGACCTGCTCATACCATCAACAGGAAAACGACAAGCTTTTAACATAGCTTCTTTAAGCGAAAATTTATTTTTATAACACCATGTTTTGAATGTTTCTAAGGTTTTTTTACCGATACCTGGTTTTGTTAAATCTATAATTCTTTCAAAATCAACATAAGAACCTCTCCCGTCAATTATTTTCAAAAAAGATAAAAGCTCCGAAACACCCTTTGAATTAAAAGCATTTTCTCTACTTAATATCTGATATGGAATATTGGCATTATCAAAAACATCTGCAATGATCTTGCTCTGAATCCAGGATCTAAACAACACGGCAAAGTCTGAAAAACCCATCTGTTTTTTTGTACAAGAACTATCAACGCTTCCGTAGTCAATAGAATGAAATCCAATTCCTCCTACCATTTTTTCGATTATCTTACCAATTGTTACGGCCTCAGCCTTTTCCGAAACAAGCTCAATAATATTTATTGTTTTTGTCCCTTTAATATCAGAATAAACACGCGAGGCTGAACCTAATATATTGAAATCTATATGGTTTTTTATGGTCTGGTATGATGCTTCAAGTATGGTTTCGGTTGATCGATAGTTTTGATTTAGATTTATAGCCTTAGCTTCGGGGTAGTCTCTAAGAAAATTCTTAAAATAACGAACATCTGAACCCCTGAATCCATATATTGACTGGTCAGGATCACCTATAACACATATATTACTGTCGGAATTTGTAAGGGCTTTTATAATTCTATATTGTCCCTGGTTTAGATCCTGATATTCGTCAACAAATATATGTTTGTATTTGTCTTGATATTTTTTACAAAAATCCATCTCTGATTCCAACAGCTTTACCATATTAAAAATCAAATCTTCATAGTCATATAGATCCTGAGTTGATAAAATATTTTGATATTCCTTATAGATAGCAGAAAGTTCTTCTGTTTCCGACTCATTTATTTCTTTTAAATTGTCTTGCGGAGAAAGTATGTTTTGTTTAGCGGAAATAATCATCTTTAATAGGGCTGAGGGTTTTGTTGAAACTTTAACTCCTTTAATTTCAGCCTGTTTTATTGCCTCTGTCATTAGTGTCTTTCGATCATAATCATCTATTATCGTATAATTTTTATCGTTATTCAGATTTTTTAAAATTTTAAAACAAAAAGAATGAAATGTGGTAACTTCAGGCAGCTTTTTTGTTTTATCCATTAATAATAAAAGCCTGTCCCTCATTTCCCGAGCTGCTTTGTTTGTAAATGTTACAGCAAGTATATTATCTGTCGAAACCTTTCTTTCTGTGATGATATAAGCGATTCTGTGTGTGAGTGTAAGTGTTTTACCTGTGCCCGGGCCGGCTACAATCAACAAGGGGCCTTTTTTATGCTTAACTGCTTTAAGCTGGTCTTTATTAAGCGGAGCTACTGTTTTCTTTTGCTTACTATATTTTATTTGGTCAGGCTCTTTGGAAAAACCTGTTGTCTGTTTTTTAGGAATCTTACAAATTTTTTGATGTGTTAAGGGTTTAACTAAAGTGTCTGCGACAAGGAAAGTTGTCTCTTCAGGAATAATAAATAGTTGTTTTTGTCCCAGAAGTTTTTCCTTCTCGCCCTGTCTAAAAATTTTTACCTTTCCATATTCTCCATCATAGCCGGGAAAAATAGTAACCTTTTTTTTGCGCATCCGATTAACGGCCTCTCCAAGTAAAGGAATTCCGGCTTTTTCAATATCATTTATAGAAAGATTATGAAGTATTTCGAATTCCGGCCCTAGGGATTCGAGCGCAGCCATATAGTTTCGCTGAACTCTTTTAGATTTTGGTCCTACATTTAAAATTTCTGATAATATTTCTGCGAGAGGAACAAGGTTGTAATATGGATGTGATTTTTCTGGTTTTAGACCTTCGGGTCGGTCCGCCAACTCTTCAACCCTGTATAATACGCCGAGAGTCAGGGGTTTTCCACATACATTACACAAACCGTTATTTGCTATACTTTGGCTTGGTTTTAAACAAACTTTGCATTTTCTATGTCCGTCAAGATGGTACTTACCCTCCTCAGGATAAAACTCGAAAGTTCCTAAAAATTCTCCTGGATTCCCTGATTTTATTGCAGACATAATTTTTGTATAAGAAAGAGTTGTATTAAAAATATTCGCTTCCCTTCCGAGATTAAAAGGGGAATGGGCATCAGAATTTGATATAAGCGTAAGACCGTCCAGCCCTGAAACCCTCCAGTTCATCCGTGGATCTGAAGAAAGACCCGTCTCTGCAGCATAAATATAATTAGAAAGATCTTCAAAACACTCTTCAATGGAATCAAAACCTGATTTTGAACCAAAAAGCGAAAACCAGGGGGTCCATATGTGAGCGGGTATAAAGAGTGCCGATTCTGATGTTTTGAGAACTATCTCCAGAAGATCCCTGGCATCTAAACCAAGAATGGGCCTTCCGTCTGATTTTATGTTACCAATTTTATCTAACTTTAAATTTAGGTTATATACGGAATCAAGATCGGGCATAAATACAAGATTATGATTTTTTCGAGTTTTATTATTTTTCTTATATATATTGCTGATTTCTGAAGTTAAAAGAAAGCGGACTTTATTGCGGCATGATAATGGAACTTTTTCATCGCATTTTTGAGATAATTCATCTTTTAGTTTAAAAAGTCCTTCCTCGGCCGGCTGTAATTTCTCTTTTATTTCCGAAAGCCATCCATTATGTGTAAAATCACCAGTTCCGACAACCGTTATTCCTTTAAGTTGAGCTGAAATATATATATTCTCAAGATCCATATTTTTTGCTGTTGCTCTTGAAAATTTAGAATGAACATGAAGATCTGTAATAAATTTCATAAATCAAAATTCCTGTTTTGAATGAACTTCCAGAATAATTATCAAGTTAAAGTCTTAATTTAGACGGCAAAGTAAAAAACTTTAGTTTTAAGGCACGCAAATTTTGAGGAGAGAGGCGTACTTATAGCTACGCCGCAATGACGAAAGATGCAGCGTAACACAGAAAATGGACTTTTTACAAAGCCGTCTATTTTATTTTATAAAATTTTCTTGTAACTACCTAATAAACAGTATATATATTTATGTTAAAAATATAAAAATACAATATATAGTATTATAGTGGCCGTTCACGGCTTGAAATTAGAAAATAGAAATTTGGGAGAGATGAAACGAGTTTACGATCTGGATGTTTACAAACTGACAGAAACGTTATCAGATATTGAATACGTTCATCAGCAGTACAAAAGCATAAAGGCCAAATTTCTATTTTCTAATTTCAACGTAAAACGCTTACGTATTATAATTAAAAAATTGTTTAAAATGATATAATAATTTGTCAAAAATTTGTTTTTTATTAACAATATAAAATATAATGTTTATATTTCTATTATTATAAAACAATATTATTTATATTTTTCATTAAAAATAATAATGATTTTATCAATAAAATTAAATAATTAAAAAGTTATTAGACTTATAAACAATAATATATTATTAATATTAATAATATATTCATTAAGGAATAGATATGAAGTTTACTGTAAATAAAAATGATATTATTGATGTATTATCAAAAATTCAGGGTTTAACTGGTCGTAAAAGTAATCTTGCAATAACCGAAGCTGTATTAATTAGAACATCTGATTCAGAAATAATACTTACAGTAACCGATCTTGAAACCGGCTTTGAGGGTATTTATCCTGCATCAATTGAAACAGACGGTACAGTGGCTATTAATGCAAGAAAACTTTATGAGATTGTAAGAGATTTTCCTATTGATGAAATCAATATTAATGAAGTTGAAAATAATTGGATTGAGATTGGTAATGAAAATGTCCAATATAATATCGTTGGTATGAATCCTTCCGACTTTCCAGATAGTCCAAATATAGAAGATGTTGATTTTTTTAAGATTGATTCAAAATTTCTTAAATTAATGATTGATAGATCTATTGTAATAAGTGGAGCTACAGATGATAAGCGGGCTCATATTAATGGTGTGTTTTTTGAAACAATTATTAATAAAGATGAAAAAATTGTCAGAATGGTATCAACAGATGGAAGTCGACTTTCATCTGTTGATTATATTTATGAAACAGAAATTGATTTACCATCTGACATGGGAATTATAATTCCAAAAAAAGGTTTAAATGAAGTTTCCAAATTTCTAACCAGGGAAGGAGTTGTTCAGGTTGGCATTAAAAATAATAATTTTGTAATAAAAAAAGATAAAGAGATAATTATTATAAGACTTCTTGAAGGTGACTTTCCTGAATATAAGGATATTATAAACAAAGAAGATAATTATATAATAAATCTTGATAAAAAACTATTTCTTATGATGCTTAAAAGAATGTCTATTTTATCTTCAGAAAATTATAAGGGCGCAATTTTTAATTTTTCAGACAAAAGGCTTGTTATAACAACCACAAATCCTGATATGGGTGAATCAAAAGAAGAAATATCAATAGAGTTCAAAGGAGAGCCCATAGAGGTAGCTTTTAACCCAAGATATTTTATTGAAACATTAAATGTAATTGATGATGATAGAATAAATATTAATATTGTTAATGAAGAAAGACCCTGTTTAATTGAGGGTGAAAATGATAAAAGTTTTTTAAGTGTAGTTATGCCGATGAGAATATGAATAAACAAAGAGAAACATATACAGCAGATAATATAAAAATACTTGAAGGCCTGGAAGCAGTTAGAAAAAGGCCTTCAATGTATATAGGGAATGTCGATATTGAAGGGCTTCATCATCTTGTTTATGAAGTTGTGGATAATAGTATTGATGAAGCTATGGCGGGTTATTGCGATCTTATTAATATTACAATTCATACTGATAACAGCATAAGTGTTGAAGATAATGGGAGAGGTATTCCGGTAGGCATACATAAAACAGAGGGGATTCCTGCGGTAGAGGTTGTAATGACTAAACTTCATGCCGGAGGAAAATTTGATGACAATTCTTATAAAGTTTCAGGCGGCCTGCACGGAGTAGGGGTTTCTGTGGTTAATGCGTTGTCGGAATTTCTTGAGCTGGAAATTTATCATAATGGAAAAACTTATTATCAGACATATGCAAAAGGGAAAAAAACAAGTGAATTAAAAGTGTTGGGTGAAACAAATAAAAGAGGCACAAAGATACATTTTATTCCTGACACGGAAATATTAAACACAAATAATTTTATATATGAGATACTTGTTCGAAGATTAAGGGAACTTGCTTTTTTAAACAAGGAGTTAAGAATAACCTTGGAAGATGAGCGCGCAGATAGTAAAAATGAGTTTTTTTATGAGGGAGGTATATCTTCATTTGTTGAATACCTTAATAAACTACACACACCTTTACATAAACCTGTTTTTGTCGAAGGAGTTAAAAACGACGTTCATATTGAAGTAGCTCTTCAATATAATGATACGTTTAAGGAAAAAATATTTTCTTTTGCAAACAATATTAATACAGTTGAGGGAGGTTTTCATCTTATAGGTTTTAAAACAGCCTTAACAAGAACAATAAATCAATATGCTGCAAATGGAAATCTTCCAAAAAACTTTCAGGTAAAATTAAGCGGAGACGATGTAAGAGAAGGTTTGACGGCAATAATAAGCGTAAGGATAAAATCGCCTCAATTTGAAGGACAAACAAAAACAAAACTTGGAAACAGCGAAGTAAAGGGCCTTGTTGAGTCTCTTGTTCATGAAAAATTAAGTATATTTTTAGAAGAAAACCCAAATATAGCTAAAAAGATAGTTGCAAAATCTGTTGACGCGTCAAGAGCAAGAGATGCGGCAAAACGAGCAAGGGATCTTGCAAGAAACAAATGCTCTTTAATAGATTCAACCCTTCCTGGAAAATTATCTGATTGCCAGATTTCAGACCCTTCACTAAAAGAAATTTTTCTTGTAGAGGGAGATTCAGCCGGTGGTTCAGCCAAACAGGGTAGAGATAGAAAATTTCAGGCCATACTTCCTTTAAAAGGAAAAATATTAAATGTAGAAAAAGCGCGGTTTGATAAAATTCTCAGAAGCGAAGAAATTAAGAATATGATCACAGCGCTCGGTACGGGCGTTGGAACAGAAGAATACAATATAGAAAAAATCAGGTATCATAAAGTAATTATAATGACGGATGCCGATGTTGATGGTTCCCATATCAGAACCCTGCTTTTAACATTCTTTTACAGACAGATGCATGAAATAGTTGATAATGGATATTTATATATAGCCCAGCCTCCACTTTTCAGGGTAGGAAAAGGCAAAAACGCTATGTATCTGAAAGATGAGCCTGAATTTAATGATTATGTTTTAAAAAGGTTCTGTAATAATAAAGCTATAAAATTCGGAGACGAAAAAGAGATACTAAAAGAGCATAACCTATATGTTTTCATTGGAGATCTTTCCGAATATTTTGCTAATATTCAAAAACTGGAAATGCGCGGAATTAATTTAGATTTAGCGGAATTGTTAATAAAGGAAGGGGTTGAGGATAAAAAGTTTCTTAAAGACAAAGAAAAGATGTTACATTTAAAGGACTCTCTGTCTAATAAAGGATATAGTGTTGGAGAGTTGCATTTTAATGATGAGCGTAATTTATATGAATTTTCTGTTTCACCGGGTGAAGAGAGAACAACAAACGGGTTTATAATAAATTTATCAGGTAAAGATATCAAGCCGGTTAGAATAGGCAGAGATCTGATATATTCATCTATATTTCAAAAAACCATGGTCTTAGGCAAAAAAATATATAAATATGATAAACCACCTTTCTATGTGTTCAGTAAAGATAATGAAAAAGATTCGTTATGTTTTGAAGACAAGATGAGCCTTCTTTTATTTTTGATGGAAGAAGGCAGAAGAGGAATGAGCATTCAGAGATACAAGGGTCTTGGTGAAATGAATCCCGATCAGTTGTGGGAGACAACCATGAATCCTGAAAAAAGAATCCTGCTTCAGGTCAAAGTAGAAGACGCGGTTGAAGCTGATCAATTATTTACCATTCTTATGGGTGAAGAGGTTGAACCAAGAAAAAGGTTTATACAGAACAACGCTCTAGAGGTTAGCACGCTGGATATTTAAACCAAATTCTCACAAGCTGATTTCACCACATCCGCTGTGTTGCAGGCCATTTGCGGTGAAATACCACAGCTTCATAGCCTGCGCCTTGCGCCTGCGGCAAACTAAATTTGTGAGAAATCCGTTTATAACGGTTTAAAATATGCTGAATATAATATCAATAGAAGCCAGGGATATTCCGGACGCTTGGTACCAGTGCGTTTACAGCATCATAAATAGGGGGCACAGATATAAAATAGACAGGGGCAGTTATGAGGGACAGGAGAGACTTGAGTTTGATTATATAACCGTTCACATAAAACATCCCGGCATTCGCCCGCTTCTTCCCGACATACCCCCATCCCTAGGAATTCCAAACCCTGTAGCCGACGGATACCTAGAAGAGTACCTTCCTTATCTCATGACCTCTGAAAAACAGCCTACCGAAGATTATACTTATGGTCAGTATCTTGAGTCACAGATAGCAGAAGTAATCCGCATGTATAAAGAAGATGGTCACGGTACAAACCAGGCATATATGACAGTGGGTAATCCAGAGGCTTTATATCTAAAAGATCCTCCCTGCCTGCGTGGAATTGATACCCGAATCCGCTATGGAAAGCTTCATTTTATGATTTACTTCAGATCGTGGGATCTATGGGGAGGTTTTCCGGCCAATCTCGGAGCCATACAGATGTTAAAAGAGTATATGGCGCAAGAGATAGGTGTCGAGGACGGTGAAATAATAGCTGCCAGCAAGGGCCTTCATCTGTATGATTATATATGGGAGCTGGCAAAGCTGAGAACCATGCAGGAATCCTCGGTTATAGAAAACGCAAAAAATTGATATCGATAAAACAGACCT
>JAJSZT010000013.1 GCA_030272815.1 Deltaproteobacteria bacterium | reverse complement strand
GAAATAACGGAAACCATTGCCTTTGCATTAATCGAAGAACAGCGAAGAATATGGGGAATAGATAGGGATAATATCAGAGACTGGCATATTCATCCTTTGGATGAGCCAACAAAGCATGCAGGTATAGAACCTTTATCGGTATCTGAGATTATTGAAACATTGTCAAAAGTGTGGGAAGAATTAAGCAAGTAAGCTTTGTGTTACGTCAAAAATCTGTATAGATTATAGTGGCACTCACCGTCTGGTTTTCCCTTTGCGTTTCTTTGCGTTCTTGGCGGTGAAAAAACAGTATAATTCATGTTAATCCTGCCTGCCCCGTTGGTGGGAGCCATCGTTCTGGGGTCAAAAAGGAATAGGGCAAGAAATAAGGTATTGACATGCATTATACCACTGGCTACACTGATGCTCAAACAATAACAAAAAGAGGTATGATTTATGGCCAATATCAAAACTGCCATTTCAATAGAAAAGCCACTATTTGAACAGGTGGATGCTTTAGCTCATGAATTAAAAATTTCACGGAGTCGTCTCTTTGTAATAGCTGCTCGGGAATTCGTCAAGCGTTACAAAAATCAGAAATTGCTCGACGACATAAATGAAGCTTACGACGATTTACCTGGCCCAGACGAAGAAACAACCCTTCGACAGATGCGCTTCAGACATTTTAAACTGGTGAAAGATCAATGGTAGCCAATCAAGGGGACGTATTTTGGATTAATTTTGGGGAACCATCAGGGTCTGAGCCTGGTTATCGTCACCCTCATGTAGTTATTCAAAACAACGTTTTCAATCGTAGCCGCATTAACACAGTGGTCGTGTGTGCACTTACCTCAAACCTTAAGCGTGCCAAAGCTCCGGGCAATGTGCTTTTGGACAAAGGCGAAGCAAATCTGCCCAAAAAAAGTGTTGTAAATATATCTCAAATATTCACTGTAAACAAAAGTGATTTGGCAGAGAAAATTGGTTCGTTGTCCCGCAACCGCTTTTATCAAATACTTAAAGGAATCCAGTTACTTATTGAGCCTCGTGAGGTTGGAGATTAAGCGCTCCCGATCCCCGATCCCTGACCCGCATAAGCGCTTAAATAAGGGGAAAATCATTAACAATTAGTAATTCACAATTGATTATTATACAAAAAATGGGTCAATCTCGATAACCACTTAATTTATCACTACAAATTGTCAATTTTGAATTTTACTCCAACTACTTCTGGGGTTAAAAAATGCTTATTTAAGCGCCTATGCCTCTGACCCCTGCTCTTCAATTTGTGAACTTGATTACACAATTTCCTATGTAATTGTTACATATTTTACATAAATAATATGGTCTATATTACACAATCCCCTCCGAATTTATTTTCAGCCTTTTTTTATAATCCATATAACTTCCCGATACTCATATAAATATTTGAGCAAAAAACAATTCAGATATTTTATATTAACATTGGCACCTTTATTGCTTCCTTATTACAAACAAAAGGAAAGAAGTTTGGTAACAATAATTTTGTTTTTTTAAAAGATTCTGACAGGAAAAGTTTATAATTTAAATCCTGAATATCCAGTAAATCCTGTGAAAGAATATTAAATAATAAGGTAAAGTATGTAAAAACCCCGTTTTCTCATGATGGTGCATCTGCGGTTCCCGAACCGGCAACAATGTTTCTTTTGGGGACGGGGCTGATTGGGGTGGGTGCTTTTGGGAGGAGGAAAATTAAGAATGGTTCCAAGAGACTAATCCGGTTGGAGGTGAGTTTCATTGGTTTGATTGATCAACAAGTCAAGTAACCAGTACAGCTCAAAGCTGATAGCTCAAAGCACAGAAACCAGAACCAAGTAACCAGTAACGAGCAACCCAATGAACTCAACGAACCTAAATGTGAAACAAGTTTCCACTTTAGGAATAAAGATATTCACTTCAGAGTGGACCTCCTTTGCATATATGCTCAATTAAGTGTTCACCTGCCCTCGAGGGCAAAAAAATATCGCCAACAATTATAGGCTGTTAGCAAGAAAATAACAGCTTTTCTAAAAATTGGTATAGCTATTGCTAAATAACAAGTAAAAAAACTCAGACCACATAATGAAGGGGGGTGATGGAAAAATTTGCTGACAGGAATCCGTTCGGGGTGTTTTGTTTGGGGAATGGGCTTTAAGCTTTTGGCAGTCCAAGTTTCTTTTGGCTCGAATAAATTAAGCATCTCGAATCAACGTTGGATTGTTAACTCAAATTCGAAACTATTAATTGGCTTGAGTGTATGGGGCGTTACGGGTAGAAGTTAGTAAGTTATGGGTATATAACCTTATGCCTTCTCGATGTAATGTCTTCTCGATGTAAGATGTAATTGGTATTTGACTAGGGCGCAAGCCCGATCTGGTTATTCTGCCAGGTTAATAGCTTAAAAAGGAGATAACAAAGTGAAAAAATTACTGACAGTTCTATTTGTATTTTTTAGCATTTTTGCTTTAAACGTTAGCCAAAGTTCTGCTGTCCTTTACTTATTAGATGACTTTACGCTAAAGGTTGGGACAGAGTATATCGACGACATTGACTATTTGCTCTATACCAGTGTCAGTCATGTAAACATAACGGATGATCATGGTCCTGGCGGGCTCAGTAAAGGTGACACATTTACAGATGCTGTCGTTTTTAGTATCGGTGCCACAGGTTTGATCAACGACTCTACAGGCGCCATTCTTACCTATCGTACCGGAAAGTACTTTTCCGGTTTTTTTATTTCCTAACTTTATATATAGAGCATATACCTCTTTATCATAAGACACTTTCATTCTTTCTCCTTTTTAAACTCCAATCATCAGGGATCAGGGGTCGGGGGTCAGATTTTTTCCACCACAAAGATCACAGAGAGCACAAAGAAATTATAAGGCCATTCCTTTGATTCCGTTTCTTACTCCATAAGCCTTGCCATAACCTCTTTGAATTGCCCCAGAGAATCAACAACAACACTTTTCTTGTGGAGAATTTTCAACAGAGACAATTCTTCAATTTCATCAATTCTCTTGACAACAGAGCGCGGCACAACGTCAAATCGGGCCTCGAGATTTTCAACAACCGACTCTCGCACGCTTTGAAGTTTTCCCTGCTGGAGTCCCTGCTGGAGTCCCTGCTGGAGTCCCTGCTGAGTCCATTGTTCAGCTAATGTGGGCATGATATGTTCTCCTTTATCTTCAAAAATTTTCGTGACAACATTTTTAAGTTCTTCGGCTCCTACCTTGTCCGTACCTGAAGCCAGATATTTCAAAATGGTTTCCAGGTATTCAAGACCACTTTGTTTATCCGAAAGGCTCTTTAAAAGACTCAAAATTTCAGGCAGGCGGTTACTCAGATCATCTGAAAAAATATGCTTGAGTAGCAAAAATGCGGCTCTCAGAGTAACTGTCCCTTTAATTTCTTCGTCACTGCAATGCGAAAGATCGCAAAGCAGATAACGAAAATTGGGCATATACACCTGTAATCCGTCGGGAAGATCAAAAAGCGCATAAAAATCAGGACCGGCATTCCATTTTGACTTTCCATGATAGACCACGATGGGAATAATCGGTGAAAACGGTCTTGCTTTGCCCTGTTTGACACCCTGTTCCCATATTTTTATCATGTAACGCAAAAGATGCAAGGCAATCAGTGGATCTGAATAGCTCTTATGCTCAAAGAGCAGGTAAATATAAGCAGAATCTCCCTGCTTGAGGTCAACCTGATAAATGATATCTGAAAAATGCTCTCTTAGCTCTTTATCTACAAAAGAGTCTTTGCTTACCACCAGCGATTCTATATCCAAAAGCGCTGCCACGTCTGCCGGCAGGTAGTAAAGCACAAAATCCCGTGCAGCCTCTCTGCGCGAAAGCACATCTTTGAAAAACCGGTCATGGGGATTGGAAATTTCGGTCATTTGTCCGGGTCCTTTGCAGAGTTGTTAATCATATAATGATTTTTTATGTTATCATAATATCGTTTATTTCTACAACGGTAAAAATCGTATGTGAATTGCGGGTTCGAGTTTTTGCTCCACTTGCACGTAACCGTTTACAGGGGGGGCGAAATGCGGGCGGGATAAACTCGCCCCTACAATTTTGTTGCTACATGTCTGGCCTGGCGGCATAAAGCCGCCCCTACGATGTCTCCTTCATGACTATCAACTTCATTGGCCAAACAGGGCAAATCCTAACTGCACAGCTTGCAACATTCATGACGCATGATAGTCCGGGCTGTCTGCGTCTGTTCATTGGCTCCGTCATCTTTCGTATCCAGGGCCCAGATCGCCTGGATGGATCCTCCAAAATCGAATTGTCTCTGCTTGGCGCTTTGATATTCGGATTCTTGCTTCTGGAGCAGCGAATCAAAATCAAGCTCAAAAGGTTCATCTGCATAGGCTCCGGGAAGAAAACAAATGGATACGAAAAAGCAGAAAAAAAGTAATAGCTCACCGCAAAGGCGCAAGGTTCTGAAGACTATTTTCAATCGACAATCGACAATTCCTAAATTTTTTTACCACTTCAACAACCTTTAAGAAAAGTCATAAATTCAGCCACTTAACGGTGGGCAATGCCCACCATTTTTGGCTATTAAATTAGCCGCCTTTGGTGAGACTCTTCTTGACAGTACAAATATGCCTGCCCTGGAGCATTCCGCCCTCTAAAAAACACCCAGCGACTTCAAAAAAGCGCCCAGCACTCCGATAATGGAGATGCTAATGGCAATAGTGAACATCCGCAGGGTAAAGGACCTCTGGTTTTCATCTCTATGTTCCAATTTGTCCCCCAGACGATCGATGGAGGCGATAATCTGCTCAAAGCGTTTGTCTACTTGCTCAAAACGTTTGTCCACATCGCCGCGGAAATCCTTGAGATCAACTTTCAGGTCATCAATTTGCTCCTGCATGTGGTCAAAACGGATTTCAAAGTACTTCGAAGTGGGAATAATATTGGCTACCAGAACATCCATGGTTCTCTTGTCAAGGGTCAAGCCTTCTTCTTTTTTTTCTTCAGACATACAAATCGCTCAATTCTTTTTCATCGTTAAAATTCTTAAAGACAGTATACGCCAGCCCCTCGCCCCCTTCAAATGGGGAATATATGAGCCATCAATGATTAAAATAAGATTGTTCAAGATTGTTTGCTCTTTGCGCTTTGTGGTGAACGGTTGCAAAAATATTATAAATACAATTAAAATGCAAGCGGAAGTTGAGGTCATGTCAATAGCATTTCAAGATGTCCGGTTTTCATTTCAATAAACTTTGACCCAAGTTGAGCTTAAATCCAGCTATAGTGTATAAGCGTTAACTCCTGCGCTAAGCCTCTGGCTATGCCGCATAAGCGCGCTAACTTAAATAAAAAAGACATTAACAATTAACCATTAATTGTTGAATATTAACTATGGCAAAAGGCGATGATATTCATAAGCGAACTGTGCAGAATAATAAGTGCAAGCGCGAAGACTTCTCAAGAACGAATTGAAAAATAATCAATAATCAATTGTTAATAATTAATTTTTAAGTTAGCGCTTATGATCCCTGACCCCCAATCCCTGACCCCCAACCCCTGTTTTTATCAGCCGCTTAATTTCGTCAATATTTTGTCGGCAGGTTTCCATTCCGATCCGCATAAGTTCATTGCCTTTATGAAAATCATCCCATGCATAACTGTTGACTTCAGGATACAGAACTATGTCCGCCTTTTGTGCAAAGTCGCTGGTTGCATGGCTATAGATTATATTTGCAGTCTTTGAAAGAACTCCTATAATACTTGGACGTCGAACCTTTTGCTGAGCTTTTTGATCTGATTTTTGTTCGATGCAGACTGCTATAACGATATCCGCACCTTTTTGTATCAACACGTCAACAGGCACCGGGTTCAGCAGTCCTCCATCAACCAGCCACCTGCCATTAAGATTTACAGGGTTGAATATGCCGGGCATGGAGATGCTGGCTCTAACAGCCTTACTGACATTTCCTTTTTCAAACAGGATTTCTTCCCCTGAATTAATGTCAACTGCTACAATATAGGCTGGTATCATAAGGTATAGAATATAGCATATTAAATATCCTTTCAGTGCGCCAAGGTCAAACAATCTTTTTACGTAACACTTTAACTTTATGAAACAAACCGATTGCATGTGAAGCGGATATATTTTCAAAGAGCTAACGCGTTACTATTTTTTAAAAATTTAAACTTTACTTTAAACTTTAATTATGATAATTATACTTTTTTTAAAAATTCTTATTAAATTTTGTTTTCAAGGGTTTATCATGAAAAAGAAAGATATTGAATATTTTAGAGAGCTATTAACCAATAGTTTGGAAGAGCTTTTGAGTAAGGCGGACGATACGGTTTCTGGAATGACTGATCCGAAAGAAAATTTTCCTGATCCAACAGATCGCGCTTCACTTGAATCGGACCGCAATTTTATGCTTAGAATCAGGGATAGAGAAAGCAAGCTTATAAAGAAGATTAAGAAAGCCCTTGAACGCATTGAAAACGGTACGTTTGGTGTTTGTGATAAATGCGGTGAAGATATTTCTATTAAGAGGCTTAAAGCTAGGCCGGTTACTACCCAATGCATAGAATGTAAAACAAAAGAGGAGGCTTTAGAAAAAGCTCTTGGATTATAACAATAATGCAGGTATTGATCTTCATATCCACTCGACTGCATCTGACGGAACTTTTTCTCCAGCCGAAATCCTTGCCTTAGCCCAGGATCTTAATTTAGCTGCAATAGCTATTACAGATCATGATACCGTAAATGGTTCTAAAGAGGCGCTTGGCATTGGCGTTCCTCCTTCATTAAAATTTTTAACCGGTGTTGAAATAAGTGCATCTCCGCCCCCATCTTTTCCATATTCAGGAAGTTTGCACATACTGGGATATTCTATCAAAATTGATGATCCTCTCTTGAATAAGACTCTTGCCACACTTCAAGAAGCCCGAAAAAACCGAAATCCTGGAATTATTGGTCGTCTTAATAGCATGGGTGTTGCTATTTCAATGGATGAATTATTAAATGAGGTTGGCGGTGGTCAACTGGGGAGACCGCATATTGCGAGGCTTATGGTAAAAAAAGGTTATGTTGAATCAATTAAAGAGGCATTTGATAAATACCTTGGGAAAGGCAAGCCGGCATATGTTGATAAATATCGCGTTGACTGCTCCAGGGCAATTGAAGTTATCCTTGGCGCAGGAGGTATTCCTGTTATAGCGCATCCTTTTCTTCTTAATCCAAGGAATATTGAAGATATAGAGGAGCTTGTTATAACTTTAAAAGCAATGGGTCTAAAGGGAATTGAAGTTTATTATCCGGAACACTCGCCGTATGTTATTTCCCAGTTGGCAGATATGGCAAATAGACACGAATTATTGATGACAGGCGGTACTGACTTCCACGGTTCTTTGAAGCCGGAAATCAAAATGGGATCAGGGAGGGGAAATTTTTTCGTACCTTATATATTATATGAAAGGTTGATGGAAAGTATATAGTGCCTGAACGAAAACTGCTATTTTTTCCAATTTCTGCGTCAGGCTCAAATTTTAATCCTCAAAATACTCAATGTATTCCTGCGGTTAAAATTTTCGCCTTCCTTGAACTTGAAAAAACTATCTAGTTTTCGTTCGGGCACTGTATAAATCAAATATGAAACAGACAGATCTTTCTATTTTTGAACAAAAAATTCTGTATAAATTTAATGAGATAAATATCCTTGAAGAGGCTCTCAGCCACAGTTCCTTTGTTAATGAGCAAGATGACGCAAACATAAAGGATAATGAGCGCTTTGAGTTTCTTGGAGACGCTGTATTAAACCTTGTTGTGGGGCATATTCTTATGCAGCGTTATCCCGACTTAAATGAGGGTGATCTTTCAAGAATGCGTGCAGGCCTTGTTAATGAGTCTCAGCTCGCAACCATAGCCCGCGCAATTGATTTGGGTTCTTTTGTAAGGCTCGGCAGGGGAGAAATTCAAACAAACGGTTGCGAAAAAAATTCCATATTGGCTGATACTTTTGAGGCGGTAATAGCCGCTGTATATATTGATGGCGGTTTTGATGAAGCATTTAAGATGATTGAAAACCATTTTTCCGATTTGCTGAATTCTATTGGTGCCTCGCTGGACAATCACGATTATAAGAGCCGGATTCAGGAGCTTGTTCAGGAAAGTCATAAGATAATACCTCAATACAGAGTGCTTCATGAAAGCGGTCCGGATCACGACAAGACTTTTAATGTCCAACTGGATGTGCGCGAAGTAAGAACAGAAGGAACCGGCAAGAGCAAAAAGATGGCGGAACAGGATGCCGCCAGAAAAGCTCTTGAGGTTTTAAAAAACCAGTAATAGTTCAGCCACAAAGACACTATTTTTGATTTCCTTTCCTAATGGCATGGTCGTAAGATTAAGAAATAAAATGTTTATGATAAGAGAATATTGAACGGCAGAGTAAAGCGTTTTTTGAACGTCGAACATCCAACATCGAACGTTGAACATCGAATGATGAAATCGCTTTGCTCCGCCAGTTTATAAATTGGCAGAATACCTTATTCGACGTTCGATGTTGGACGTTCGACGTTGGACGTTCATCTTTTAATATGTTCGATGTTCGACGTTCATAGCCTTTTAGCTTGACGGCTACGTCCTTGAGATATTGGATTGTAATCTGCATGAATCGCGATGCTTTTAAAAAATTATGAAAAGATCTGCGAAACCTTTTATTGTTCCGGTTTTTTTACCTAATATAGGGTGCCCCCATAAATGTGTTTTCTGTAACCAATCTGCTATAACAGGAGTAAAACAAAAAACACCTTCTCCTGAAGAGATTGGATTACATATAAATCGGTTTCTAAATTATAAAGGGAAGAACAGAAGTTTAGTTCAGGTCTCATTTTTTGGCGGTAATTTTCTTGGACTCAAAATTAATTTCATAAAGTCTTTACTTCATGAAGCCACAAAATTTGTAATTGAAGGAAGAGTTGACAGCATTAGATTTTCCACACGTCCCGATACTATAGATTACGAACGACTGGATATTTTAAAGGAATTCCCTGTTGCCACGGTTGAAATCGGTGTCCAGTCCATGGATGATAAGGTGCTTTCATTGTCTGAACGGGGGCATACATCTTCAGACACAGAAAAAGCAGTCAGTATCCTAAAAGAGAGAAATTATGAAATCGGTCTTCAGATGATGATCGGCCTGCCTGGTGATAACGGGGCAGGATCTTTATATTCAGCAAAGAGCATTGCTGCACTTTCTCCTGATTTTGTCAGAATTTATCCTACCCTGGTGCTTAAAAACACCATTCTGTCCAGATGGTATAAAGAAGGAAAATATACTCCCCTGTCTCTTGAACAATGCATTACGCTTGTGAAAGATATTTATCTGATATTCAGAGAAAAGAAGATACAGGTAATCCGTATGGGCATTCAGGCATCTGAGCATTTTGAAAGGGAATCAACAATTCTGGCAGGTCCTTATCACCCGGCCTTCGGACAGCTTGTTCATTCGGAGATATTTCTTGATATGGCCTCGTCTATTATCGAGTCTGAGGAAATTGACTGCCGTGATTCAGTGGGAATAAAAGTTCATCCCAGGAGTGTCTCAAAGATGAGGGGAATAAAGAATTTTAATATAAAAACTCTTGAAAAAAGATTTAACATTAAATCACTTGAAATTATACCTGATAGCTCTCTTGCAGAAGATGCGGTAACTATTACATAACAGCTTCGTAGAAAGTCCATTTTCTGCGTTGCGCTGCATCCTTCGTCATTGCGGCGTAGCTATAAGTACGCCTCTCTCCTCAGGATTTGCGCGCCTTGAAACTGAAGCTTTTTACTTTGCCGTCTAAATTACATGCCTGATTTAAAAAAGTTCTCAGGTTCAGTGATTGAATCGGGCTTTGTTGTATATTCCGTCGGTACAGTTCCTTCCTTGAAGCATTCAAATATTGTCCTCTTAGATTCGGGAATAGGTAACAGCCCTGTTTCTGCATCGATTTTAGAAAAAACCACTCCTTCCGGTATATGGAAGACCCTTACAGGCTTATCAGCAAGTATATACTTCATGAAACCAAGCCATATAGGGATTGCAGCCCTGGAACCTGTTTCACCTTTACCAAGGGACTTTTCATCATCAAAGCCTACCCATGTTCCGGTAATATAGCGCGGGGTGTATCCCACAAACCAGGCATCATGTAGATTGTTTGTTGTGCCGGTTTTGCCGGCAACCGGTCTGTTCAATTCCCGTACCCTACGGCCTGTTCCGTATTTTACCACTCCTTCAAGCAGGCTGGTAATTATATAAGCTGTGCTCTGATCTACTACCTTTTTTCTTTTGATAGGGGCTTCCTCAAGCACATTGCCGTTTCGGTCAATTATTCGGGTTATAAAAACAGGTTCGATGAAGTAGCCGAGATTGGCGAAGACAGAATATGCTTTTGCAATTTCTAACAGAGATATGCCTGAAGACCCCAGAGCTAATGAAAGATCCCTGCTCAGATTTGAAGTAATGCCAAGTTTTCTGGCATAATCTATTGCGTAATCAATACCAATGTCTTTTAAAATTTTGATGGTTACTACATTACGAGACTTTGCAATGGCATCGCGCAGAAGGGTAGGGCCGTGAAATTTTTCTTCGTAATTCCTGGGTTTCCATGTAAAATTTTGTTCAGTATCCTCAAATACTATCGAAGAATCAATTATAACACTAGCAGGGGTATATCCTTTGTCAATTGCAGCCGCATAGATTACAGGCTTAAAAGCGGAACCGGGCTGACGTCTCGATTGAATGGCCCTGTTGAACTGGCTTTTCCTGAAGTCTCTTCCTCCAACTACTACTTTTACATGGCCTGTTTCAGCCTCAATAGAAAGTAGTGCTGCCTGGGCATTTGGCTCCTGTTCCAGTTCGAGTTTCCATAGATCCGAGTCTTTTATTTTATTATTAATTTTTACCAGTATAACATCGCCGATATTGAGGACTTCTCCAGGATGTTCTACTCTTGACTCGTAGTAGGGGACTTCGGGATCAGGCTTTCTCGCCCAGCGCATACTATTAATATTAATTATCCCCTGAGCATTTCCAATACGAACAATAGCGGTATCGTTAGTATCATTAACCTCAATTACGACTCCATTAACTATCTTTCCTTCTTCAACAGGATTTTCTTCAAGCTCCTTCCGGAGTTCTTTTGAAAAAGCTTCGATTTCTTCATCTGCCAGATGTTTAATGGGGCCACGATAACCCTGGCGTTTGTCAAGAGCCTTTAAACCTCTTTCTATCTCTTTCCTTGCAGCCTTCTGCATTTCAATATTAACAGCAGTATAAATCTTGAGGCCATCGTTATATAAAGCATCAGGGCCGTATTTATTTTCAACATAACGCCTTATATGCTCTGTATAAAAGGGGACCTTTTCAATATACCAGTTGCGCCGCGGTTTTATATCCAGTTTAGTATTTATAGCTTCTGTTGCTTGAATATTTGTAATATAGCCTTCAGCAATCATGCGGTTTAGAACGTATATCTGGCGTTGCTTTGCTTTTTCAGGACTTTTGAAAGGTGAATATCTGCTGGGGGCCTGGGGCAGCCCTGCTAAAATAGCGCATTCAGCAAGGTTCAGGTCTTTAGTTGATTTGCCGAAATAATTTTCTGCAGCAGCTTCCACGCCATATGCGCCATGTCCTAGATATATTTGGTTCAAATATAGAAAGAGAATTTCTTCTTTGGTAAATTTCTTGTCTATGCGATATGCAAGAATGACCTCTTTTATTTTGCGGGTGTAATTTTTTTCAGGTGTGAGCAAAAAAGACTTGGTAACCTGCTGAGTAATAGTGCTTCCACCCTGAACTATGGTACCAGCCTCGATATTTTTAAAATAAGCCCTTATAATGCTTAAAAAATCTATTCCCTTATGCTTAAAAAATCTTGCATCCTCTGCTGCAATAAAAGCGTCTATGAGCATTTTCGGCATTTCGGAAAGAGGTATAATAATTCTGCGTTCATTATAAAATTCAGCAATTTTTCTGTTGTCATCCGAATAAACAGTTGTAATAATCGGGGGGCGATAATCGGATAGAGAAGAAATTTTAGGAAGATCTCTGCTGAGGTAAAAATAAATCCCGCCGATGGTAATGGAGCTTGATAATATTATTAATACGATCAGCCTGACAAACCATAAGAATATATTTGTTATAAAACTTCCTTTATTTCGTATAGATCGCTTTTTTAATATTTCAGATGTGCTTTTTTGTTTAGCCATATTACAAAATTCCGAATTCCATATATTATATATTATCAAATATCGTAGCCGTTCACGGCTTGAAACTTGAAATTGGAAAGTAGAAATTAGGGAGAGATGAAAGGTTCAGAACACCGTGGGCTATCAGATAATACAATCATCCAACAGCATAGTAGAAATTACAACCCAAAATTGAATGCGTTCATCAACAGTACAAAAGCATGATGGCCCAATTTCTAATTTCAATGTTCCGTGAACGCTTACCAAATATCCAATCAGTTTTCAAGAATCCGTTAACATAAAAAAGAATTTGACTTTATTACATAATATAGTTAGTTAATCAAGTTTTTTAATCTATAGATTTTTAGATAAAGAATTTCACGAGGCTTATACCCATGATCAGACTCGATTTTAATAAAAACAGAGGCCTTGTTCCCGCTATAGTCCAGGAGTATAAAACAGGGGAAGTATTAATGCTGGCTTTTATGAATCAAGAAGCCTGGGAGACAACCCTCTCAACAGGCAAGGCCACTTTTTACAGCCGTACAAGGAATGAACTCTGGATCAAGGGAAAAACTTCAGGAAATATGCAGATAGTTAAAGAAGTAAGAATAGATTGTGATGATGATACAGTTCTTTTGAAGGTTGAACAGGTCGGAGGTGCTGCCTGCCACACGGGTCATAAAAGCTGTTTTTATAAAAGAGTTGAAGAAGATGGATCAATAAAAATTATTGGAAAGCCTTTGTTTGATCCTGAGGAGGTATATAAGAAATGAGTAGAAAGTTAAAACTGGGCATTCCCAAGGGCAGCCTGCAAAATGCTACAATAGCACTTTTCAAGCGGTCGGGGTGGAAGATAAATGTTAATGGAAGAAGCTATTTCCCTGAAATTAACGACGGCTCGATTGAATGTGCGATTTGCAGGGCTCAGGAGATGTCGCGTTATGTTGAAAACGGAACTCTTGACGCAGGTCTGACCGGAAAGGACTGGATTGCTGAAAACAGCTCTGATGTTCGTGTTGTTGCTGATCTTGTTTATTCCAAGGTAAGTGCGCGTCCTGCAAGATGGGTACTGGCTGTTCCGTATGACTCGCCGATTAATAAACCTGAAGATCTTCATGGGAAAAAAGTGGCAACAGAGCTGGTTGAATTTACGAAAAGATACTTTGCTGAAAAGGGTATTGATGTCGCAATTGAATTTTCATGGGGCGCAACAGAGGCAAAGGTTGTTTCCGGTCTTGCAGATGCCATCGTTGAGGTTACTGAGACTGAAAGCACAATAAAGGCGCATGGACTCCGTATTATAAAGGAACTGATGAAAACAAATACTCAGCTTATCACAAATCACGATGCATGGGAGGATGCTTTTAAAAGAGAAAAGATAGAACAGATAGCTCTTTTACTCAAAGGAGCCCTTTTAGGTGAAAAACTGGTTGGGCTTAAAATGAATGTGCCTGAATCAAAAATTGAAAATATTGTATCTCTGCTCCCAAGCCTGAATGCCCCAACAGTAGCACCCCTTTATCAGTCAAAATGGTTTTCAGTAGAAACAGTTGTAGACTCCAATGTTGTTAGGGAGTTAATCCCCAACCTCCTTAAAAATGGCGCTGAAGGTATAATTGAGTATCCACTTAATAAGGTAGTGTAATTTAGGTGGATAGGCTGAAGGCTGTATTTAAGAACACTTAAAAAAGACATTGTTAGTAAATTGCTAACGGTTGACGGTTGTCGGTTTACAGTTAACAGTTTTATTTTTTGATCAACCGTTAACTGTAAACTGTTAACCGTAAACGGCTAAGTTAAATGAAAATAAAATCCGCTGAATTTATTACAAGCGCTGTTAAGCCGTCTCAGTATCCTCCGGCAGTCTTACCTGAAATAGCTTTTGCAGGACGTTCCAATGTGGGTAAATCTTCTCTTATTAATACACTTTTAAACCGGAAGCGTCTGGTTAAGACAAGTTCAACACCAGGGCGTACTCAGCTTGTCAACTTTTTTCTTATAAATGAGAAATTTTCGTTTGTAGATCTTCCCGGGTACGGATACGCAAAGGTTCCAGCGTCTATACAGAAAAACTGGGGCCCCATGATTGAGACATATCTTACTTATAGAAAAACTTTAAAAGGGATTGTATTAATTATGGATATACGGCGTATGCCCGGTAAGTATGAATTGGATCTTATAGACTGGCTTTACCATTATAATATTCCGGCTGTCCTTATACTGACGAAAGCTGACAAACTGTCAAAAACAAAACAGATAAAGCAGCATCTTTCAATATCCAAAGCCCTGTCTGTTGATAAAAATGACTTGATACTGTTTTCTGCAAAATTACGTCAGGGAAAAGAGAATGTGTGGGATGCTGTAGAAAAGTTATTAAACCTTTAGGTTACAGGAAGACCTTTGAAGAAAACAAATAACAGGTACGCTGACTTTAAATCAGGATTTGTAGCCATTGCCGGTGCTCCCAATGTCGGGAAATCCACTCTTTTAAACAGGATGATCGGCGAGAAAATTTCAATTACTTCCAAAAAGCCACAGACCACACGCAATCGTATAATCGGGATAGTGCACAGACCTTCCTCTCAGATAGTTTTTATTGATACACCCGGAGTCCACAGGGCAAAAGGTCCATTAAACATTAGAATAGTTGATGTCGCACTTTCAGCCCTGGCTGATGTTGATCTGATTTTAGTTGTTTTAGACGTAACAAATCCTGATCCTGAGTCTGAAAAACTTCTGATAAAACGACTTGGAAAACAGAAAAGACCGGTTATTCTTGTCCTTAACAAGATAGATCTAATAAAAAAACCCGAACTTCTTATCATCATAGATAAATGGATAAAAGCTTACCCTTTTGAGGCTGTTATACCCGTTTCTGCAAAACATGGAACTCAGATGGAAGACCTTATCAAGGCGATGGAGCGCATTCTTCCGAATGGCCCCCCATTCTTTCCTGAAGATGCCGTAACTGATATGCCGGAACGCTTTATTGCTGCCGAGATGGTTCGTGAAAAGGTTTTTCGTTTAACCGGTGAGGAAGTGCCATACTCAATAGCTGTGACTATTGATTCTTTTTCCGAAGACGCTAAAGGTTCTCTTGTTAAAATATATGCAACCATTCATGTTGAGCGTGATTCTCAGAAAGGCATAATAATAGGAAAAAGCGGGAGCAAGCTTAAAAAAATAGGCGAGGAGGCTCGCAGAGAAATTCAGAGGATGGTCGGCGCAAAGGTTTTTTTAAAGCTTTTCGTGAGGGTGCAGAAAAACTGGAGCAAAGACACTAAGGCTTTGAGAAGATTCGGTTACTGATGATAGTTTCATTTCATCCCTGTTTTGGGGCAGATAAATATATAATCTGCGCAGGACGCAAGCCCGATGCTGATGATCTTGCCGCAGTAAAGGCTGCCGATGCTGTAATCCTGCCTCAGGGTTGCAATGAAGTGCTTTACAATATGGCAAGTAAAAACTGCTCCAATATATTTCCTGATTATGAGGCAAAGTTTAAGTATCCCGGCAAGATAGGCCAGATTCGTCTTTTCCGGGAAACAAATGTTTTACACCCGAAATCTGTGACCTTTGAGAGAGTTGATTCTTTTTTAGATAATTATGGAGCAGAATCCGAAAACCTTCCTTTTGATTTTCCGTTTGTATTCAAGTTCGACTGGGGTGGAGAGGGTTACGGTGTATTTTTGATAACTTCTCCTGAAGAGTTTAAAGATGCTATTCAAAATGCTTTAAATTTTGAACGTGCCGGTCATGTGGGTTTTTTGATACAGGAATATATTCCTTCACAAGGCAGAAGCTTGAGAGTCGTTGTAATAGGGCAAAAATTTATTTCCTACTGGCGTATCCAGAAAAATACAGAAGAATTTTGCTCCAGCCTGGCAAAAGGAGCTTATTTAGACTTTGATTCTCATCCTGACCTGCAGGAAGCGGCAGTAAAATCAACAAAGCATTTCTGTAAAATGACAGGAATAAATCTGGCAGGTTTTGATTTTCTCTTTTCATCAGAAGCAGTTATAAAAGAGCCGTTTTTTCTTGAAATAAACTATTATTTTGGCAGACGTGGGCTGGGCGGGTCTGAGAAGTATTATCAAATACTTGAGTCAGAGATAAATAAATGGGTTTACAGCCTTGGTTTAAACCTAAATTGAGCGATTTTTTACTCGACCTGCACCAATCTCTTGCGCATCAAGGGCTTGCGAAAAGTCTCGACATATCCATTGGTATGCCTCCGATTTTCGCAAACCTTGCTGCATCAAGACCTTGGCACATTTCTTCGCAAAAAATCGCTCAACTTAGGTTTATATGAAAAAAAACAGTTTAAAGCCATTTGCATATGATCTTGATGATAAAGATATAAAGAGAGAACGCAGTAAAGCAAAAGAGTTGAGAGCTTCACAGTGGTGGAAACGCTGTCTTGCAAAAGGGATATGCCATTACTGCGGAAAGCAAACACCGCCAAAAGAACTTACAATGGATCATATCGTGCCGATATCGCGCGGAGGCAGGAGCACAAAAGGCAACGTAGTTACTTGTTGCAAGGAATGCAATAACAAAAAAAAGCACCTTCTTCCAATGGAATGGGAGCAGTATTTAAATGATCTCAGTTAAAATTGACGGCTTCATAAAAAATCGATCGAAGCATCTCAAGAGAAAATAGGGTCATACAATAGGATCAAGTCTGTTTTTGAGAGCTGTCTTTTTTAGGATTAATCAACCCGACTTCTCCAGTAACCCGGACGACGTCTCTGGTGTGCTACAGCAATGATAACAAGCACATTTCCCTCTACAGCATACAATACGCTATACGGGAAGCGACCGACTACCTTGCTTCTAATACCACTACCGACCGGAGTTGCCGCCATAGGATTTTCCATGATCCACGATATCGCCTTATGCACTGCTGCAATAAAGGTAAGACCGAGACCTGGACATTCGTGCTCGTAATAACGCGCGGCTTTCCGAAACTCCTCGTCGGCCTCTGGGAGAAATGATTCAGTCATCACGATATCTCACTAATAGCTCGGCGAAATACATCTTCAGCTGGTATACCCTGGACCTTACCGTCCCGGAACTCTTTAAGTCGACGTTCAGCCTCTTGCATCCATAGCCTTTCGATCTCAGATGGGGGAGCCTCGTCCAAGCTGACCAGAAGTCTCTGGGCAAGTTCTGCCCTTTCTTCCAGGCTTAGGTTCATTACTTCTTTGGTTAGTTGTTCTATCTGCATAGCTTTAATCCTTTCTTTTGGGCCAGATGGAGGTGCGAATGGGACGCTGCGGAATGAGCATCCTTCTCAAAGCTGATGTTGGGCAACAATGAATCTATGATTTTGAATTTCTTGATTGTTTCTTTTCTTCCTTTGGGACCAGCACATGCCCATGTTCAACGGCGGCAGTATAATTGTCGTAAAACAACAATTAATCTAAAGCGGCACGGCTTCTGCGGTCACGAGCAGCAGATGGTTATGCTTCTCCCAGTACTTTAAGTGACACTTTATCAACAAGATCCTTAACTTTTTCTTTATATGCAAGCATATGTGGTGCTGATAGATGTGCCTGTAAATCTTCTAAGCTACCCCACTTCTCGATTATTATTACAACATTATTATTCAACTCCTGAGGGGGTAAGCCTGTAGGGACGTCAATGGTTGGCACATACTCTATACATCCCTTCTCTTCAAGAACATTTGGAATATTGGATTTGAAAATCTCAATAAATTCTGACAATCGACCTTCTTTAATGTGTATTGATGCAATTACGTTTATCATTTCATAATTTCCTTATTTGCATAAGCGCCGGTCACCAGTGCAAAGGCCGAAGGGATCAAATAAGGGTCAACCGTACACTTGACCATTTTCTCAAATAACCTAACCCTTTCCTTTGTAGAATCAAGAGGATTTATAAAAAACTAAATAAAATAATCAAGGTGACCCCAAATAAACCCCCTGAAGAATCCGACCGGAGGAGTGAGCATGGGGCACGTCATTGAACCGCCCGACCCAAAATTTATTATCCGGCTACGGCCCGATAAGCTTTGTGAAACGCCCGGTGCGGACCCGCAAGCCGTGGTGTTGTGGGGAGGGGGAGAGAAAAACTTCCCCTTACCCGATTAGTCTTTTGAATTAAAACTCTAAATATCAATCTGAATAGTACAACTAATAATCTATTCTTCAATATATTGTGCCTATTCATACAGCGGTTTATTTTTCATGAAAAAGTAAGAAGACTGTTAGATCAGGCAAGCGATGTCATGAGTAAATACGGGTTAATGCTTGAAACTCCTCTGCCCGGTATAAACCATAGTGGCATCTGCCTCGTTGCAGGCCTCGATTGACTGATAATCATTGTTTGACCCGCCCGGCTGAATCACTGCAGAAACACCTTCATTTAGCCCCACATCAACACCATCCCTGAATGGAAAAAATGCATCACTAACCATTACAGAACCGATCAGTCCGCCATTTTCACTTGCAACTCTGCTGTCAATCTCTTGCTTTTTATCTTTATCTTTTAATTCATTATAAGGAATTTGATCCATCTCAAAGCAATAACGGTCAGCAAGCTTTCGATATGCTTTATCCCGTGCTATCTCGGCAACCCCTACCCTGTCCTGTTCGCCTGTGCCAATACCAACTGTAACCAGGTCTTTTACATAAATAACAGAGTTTGATGTAACTCCTGACTCAACCAGCCATCCAAACAGTATATCATTATATTCTTTCTCAGTTGGCTCCCGGTTAATTTTGTAATTCTTCCCTTTGTATTCACACTCGGCTGTATTAAGATCATCTTTCGACCGGGCAGCAGGTACAAAAGACCACTGGGCGACAATACCTCCATCAATCAGGCTCTTGAATTCTACAAATCTCTGCCCGACAAAATCTGTCAATCTGTCTATATTGCCTATCCTTATAACTCTGAGATTTTTTTTCTTTGCAAAAATATCCATAACCCCTTCTTCAAAATCAGGGGCAACTACGACTTCGGCATACTGTCTGTTAATTGTTTCTGCCGTTGCTTTATCAACAGCTCTGTTTACAGTGATACAACCTCCAAAGGCAGCGATTCTGTCTGCCATGTTCGCCTTAATATAGGCATCCTCAAGTGTATCAGACTGGGCTGCCCCGCATGGATTGTTGTGCTTTACAATTACCACGGTAGGCTTGTCTTTAAAATATCTCAAAATATTAAGGGAATTGTCGGCATCAGTTAAATTTGTCTTGCCGGGATGCTTGCCTGACTGCAAAAGCTCAATGTCTGATGCCAGATACCGGCCCGGCTGTATGATTTTTGTTTCTCCAAGAATCAGGTTTCCATTAACAAGTTTGTAAAGAGCAGCCTCCTGTCCTGGATTTTCACCGTATCTTAAGCCTTTTTCAACATTATCTATAGTCCAGGTAACTTTTTCATAAAAAAGAGTCTGCCTTTTATCCTTGTCCGTAAAGCTGATTTCCATATTCGGCGTAAAATGGTCATCCATGATTGTCTTGTACATTTTTTTCAGATCTTCAGCCATATTTTATCTCCTTTAAATCCTAATAACAACTTGATACATCGTTAGATGATTTAGAACCAAAAAAATCTGCAATAGTGCGGTCATAAACTGCCGTGTGCGCAAAAGCCTTTTGCGCCAGATTAAAACGAAGATCAAGAGAGGTCTTACCGTCATTTGCCTTCATTTCAGAGATGATTTTTTCATAATCCAATGGATCAACAACAGATGCGACCCGCAAAAAATTCTTTGCTGATGCCCTTATCATACAGGGACCGCCTATATCAATATTACCCCTGGCCTGCTCAACTGTTACTCCTTGTTTTGCAATAGTCTCTTTAAAAGGATACAGATTGCAAATAACCATATCAATAGGCACAGAACCGGTCCTGTTTAAGTCCTCTTTGTGGGCATCATTATAAGTCTCAGTAAGCAGTCCCAGATATATCTTAAAATCCAGTGTTTTAACAAGCCCTCCCTGGGTTTCCGGCTGGCCTGTATAATCAGAAACCTGGGTCAGGCATGACGAAGCTTTCTCCCCGAGTATCTCCTTTATTTTGCTGAACGTACCGCCTGTGGAAAAAATTTTTGCATCGGGATTGATCTCAAGAAGCTGAGGTATTAATTTATCAAGCCCATGTTTGTCTGATACACTTACAAGCAAATGCCTTACCTTTACATACTCATCAATCCTTTCAACAACATTAATGCTCATAGTAACTACCTCTTCCCTTCGTATTCCTCTAAAAACCGTTTAAAAAAACGCTCCATGAAATCATGGCGCTCTTCTGCCATTTTCCGTCCTTCTTTTGTTTGGATTCTGTCCTTAATTCTGGAAAGTTTTACCATAAATTCTCTGTAACCAGTATCATTCTTTGAGTAAGGTCTGGAATCTTCTATACTAATCTCAGGGCTATGAAGCCTTGCGCCAACTTCGCCGGCAAATAGAAATGCTCTTGCCACCCCAACAGCGCCAATTGCATCAAGCTTGTCTGCATCAAATAAAACTTTTGCCTCCACTGTCTTTGGCGCATGATTTCCACGGAACCTATGGGATCTTATACAATGAATAACATTTTCCTTCCGGCTTTCTGAAAGGGGAAGATCCTTTATAATAGGCCATGCTATCTGCGCGCCTTTTTCAGCATGGCAAACTGCGCCAGCGGATGCATCCTGAAAACATCTTCCAATATCATGCAAATAGGTTGCAATAAGCAATACATCCATGTCAGATCCTTCTGCTGCTCCAATATGCTTGCTTAACATACATACCCGCATAGTATGATCCCAGTCGTGGCTGCCATTTGCGCCATCAAACATTTTTTTTGCAAGTAATTTTATATTCTCGACAAAAAAACTTGAGGCAGGCTGACAGCTATCATTAATTTCTGACTTAATCCTTCTCGCTGAATCAGGTTTCCTCATTTTAGCTATCTCCAAGCACTAAGTCGTCAAGTAAAAATAATCTATACATCTTGCTTGTCCTTTTGCTTGTTTTCTGTGTTCCGTCAAGGCTCACATAACTCGTTATGCGCGCCTTAACGCGCCTTGAGAACAAACAAAATTACGGCGCAATCTGTACAACTTATCTATACTCGGCTCCTAAATACCGCTTTATTTTTAATATTGATTATGGTATCAATTTTAACAGAATTCTTCTAAACTCATATTTCAACACCATTTTGCATTTGAATATTTTTACTGAAAATATTAAGCGAAAAGCAATATATATGCAACCTAAATTGAGCGATTTTTTACTCGACCTGCACCAATCTCTTGCTGAAACTCCAAAGCTGTTTTATTAAATTTCCACCTGAAATTACCAAAAAGTTTACTGATGAGGTAATCGCCATGCCAAGCTGGAAATGCAGTAATTGCGGATATTCATTAGAAGCTGAAACTCCGCCTGAACAATGCCCATCATGCAAAAAGAAATGCGAATTTCTGGACACCACCTGTTACACACCTGATTGCAAATCTGAAGGTGTTGACAAGAGAATCGGTTAAACATCATGCTGGCGCTTGGATTACAGGGAAGCCCTCGAAAAAACGGCAATACAAGTTATCTGCTTTCTGCTTTCATGAATGAATTAGAAAAATCAGGGGCGCAGATAAAAGTTATTGAGGCGGATAAGAAAAATATTATCCCTTGTAAAGAATATTCCGTCTGTGAAAAGAAAGGTTTTTGTCCAATTGATGATGATATGAAGCATGAAATTTATCCGCTGCTTCGAAAGGCTGATATTATTGTTGCCGCCACACCTATCTTTTTCTATAGCGCTCCTGCACAACTGAAAGCGCTCATAGACAGAAGCCAAGCGCTTTGGGCAAGAAGATATAAATTAAAGCTTAATGATCCAGGACAAAAATATAGGCGCGGATTTCTTCTCGCACTAGGGGCTACCAGAGGTAAAAATCTGTTTGAAGGCCTTACTCTTACGATAAAATATTTCTTAGACGCAGTTGGTGCAAGCCTGGAAGGAAGCCTGACATACAGACAGATTGAGAATCCAGGAGATATGCAAAAACACTCATCTGTTTTAAAGGAAGTAAAAGAAAAAGCAAACCAGCTTATAACTCCTTTTCTTGGAAGGAAAAAAATTCTTTTTGCATGTAGGGGAAACTCATGCCGCAGCCAGATAGCCGGCGCTTTTGCCCAGCACCTTGCAGGAGATAAAATTGAAGTTATAAGCGGAGGAAGCAGTCCTGCCAGTGAAATCAATCCATTAATGGTCGAAGCAATGAGCGAAAAGGGGCTGGATATGGCCTTCCGTAAACCCAAATCAATTAAAGAGGCAGTTGCTGAAGTTAAGCCGGATATAATTATCACTATGGGTTGCGGTGAGGAATGTGCTTTTATGCACGTGGTTAAAACAGAGGACTGGAATCTGCCTGATCCAGCAGGAAAACCAATTGATTTTATGCGTAATATCAGGGATGAAATCGAAAACAGAGTTGTTGGCCTGATAAAAGACAATCCATATGGTATCAAAAGCAAATAAAATTCAAATCGTCATTATCTTATCTTTCTTTCTTATAACCTGCGGTTGTTTTTCTCATGACAAATACACTTACGAAAGCATCAGGCAGGAATATGCAAAAGTAATATGCGATGATGCGTTTTTAACAAAAGTTTCAAAAACCGGACAATATACCTGTGCTTTACAAGAACCTGTCTCTTTGAACGATGCAATTCAAATTGCTCTTGCAAATAATCCTGATAACAAGATTGCCGTTGCCCGCATAAAGCAGGCAGAAGCTATGATCGAAAAGGCAAATGCTAACTTTTTCCCCTTTCTTGGATTTTATACGGAATATTCTCAGGGGGATGCACCGTCAGGATATCTTTTCAAGAAGATTGACCAGAGACTGCTGCCTGCAAATACAGATTTTAACTCTCCCGGCTGGTATGAAAATTATGAGACCGGAATTAAAGCAGGAATAAATATATTCAATGGCGGACGAGATATTTTAAATAAAAAAATCGCTGAAACCGATTTCTCTATTTCTCAGATAGACAAAAAAAGCGTAGAAAACTCCCTTGTTGCCTCAGTAATACATACATACTATAACGCTCTTGCCGCAAAAGAATACATTAAGGGCTCGGTAAAAAATAACTTGGCATTTTTGCATCCCGACTTCACCATATCTTTAACCGATCTTCATTCGCAAAAGTCCTCGAAATAGCTCGCTATTCCTGCGGTTTTGCTCAATCAGATCGATTAAATCTACGGCAAATTCGGGCGCAAATTCTACCAAGTTGTTTTTTACCGAGCCCTAAAATTACCAGGGACTCCGTATCAACTGTTAAGTCGCAACTGCGTCTAATGAATGTGAGGTTCAGAGCCGGAGGAGTTCTAAAATCAGACATATTATCCCTGGAAGTCCGTCTTGCTCAAGCCAGGGAAGATGTGCTCCTAAGTGAAAACAGGCTAAAAACGACTTTAGCTGCTTTTGCCGGTATTCTCGGTGTAAGCCCTGAAGCTGAAATCAGATTAAAAGAAATAGAAAGCCGCGAAATCCCCTTACCGGATGAATACATTGCCGGTGTTGCCTATGCCCTTGAAAACAGGTCAGAAGTAAATAAAATAAAGGAGCAGGTTATACAGAGCAGAATAGCTCTCGATCTATCTCGTGCAGAATATCTGCCCAGAGTTGATCTGCAAAGCAAATACTATGTTGATGATCCTGAAATGGCCTACAATGACTCAAGAGACAACTGGACTGCGGCAGTCATTCTTAACTGGGACATATTCACGGGTTTCAGCACAAAAGCAGAAGAGGAAAAAGCAAAAGCCAGGCTTGAAGAAATGCTGGCAGCAGATCTCAAAACCAAACTATCTGTAAAGCTTGATGTTAAAAATGCCTACCTGAAACTGGCGGAAGCAAAGGCCAGGCTCGAGGTAGCGGAAAGAAGCGTGGCCATGGCTGAAGAATCTTTTAAGCTTGTCAGGAAACAATATGAAGGCGGCACTGCTACCATAACACGATACTTTGAAGCCGAGCTTGCGCTTAATCGAGCAAAGACTCGAACAACGGCAGCTTATTATGACAGGGAAAAGGCTCTCGCGGATATTGGCAGAGCGGTAGGTTACTGGGGGAAGGTGGATAAAATCACACGATGAAAAACAAAAAAATTATAATAATATTGTTATGTTCCGTCAGTTTAATTTTAGTTTTCTTTGCTGTTAAATTCATTTCAAGCACAAAAATTGCGCCGGGCAAGGTTCAGGTTACATCAAAAAATGATGTGTCACCGAAAAAAATTGGGCAGGCATCTGTCCAGACTATAACCGAATGCTATGAGGCTGTTGGAACAGTGCGCCCTGTTACAGAAGCCAGTATCGAATCCCAGGTAACTGCTCAGGTTCTTGATGTCAAGGTCAGACCCGGCGACAAGGTTTTTAAAAACCAGCTTTTAGTATCTTTAGATAACAGACAGCTAATGTCACGTCTTGATCAGGCAAAACAAACCTTAAAAACAGCCATATCAGGAAAAAAACAGGCAAAACAGACAATAATAGTCGCCAGGGCGGCATTTACAGAAGCTGAATCTGATTATAAACGTACAAAAATTTATTTTGAATCCCAGGCAGCTACCCCTCAAGATATGGAAAAAGCCGAATCAGCATACCTTCAGGCAAAGGCGACTTTAAATAGAGCTAAAGAAGCTTTGTCAGCTTCAGAATCCGGAATAAAACAGGCGGAAGAAATCGTAAAGGAGGCTGGAATAGCACTTGGATACACAGAGATAAAAGCACCTGAAAGCGGTAAAGTTTTAGAACGTCTTGTTGAACAAGGAGATTTAGCCTTACCCGGGAAGCCTTTAATTATACTGCAAACTACTGGCTCGCTCAGGCTTGAAGCATATGTACGTGAAGGACTGATAAGAAAGATTCAACCCGGAACATTTCTTAAAGTAACAATAAATACTTTGAATGAAACAGCGACGGCAACGGTTGAGGAGATTGTCCCTTATGCTGATCCGCAAACACGGACTTTTCTTGTAAAGGCATTATTGCCGCGTATATCCGGAATATATCCCGGCATGTTCGGAAAACTGCTCATCCCTGTTAAAGACCTCCAGGTTGTTGTTATACCAAAAATTGCCGTTCGTAATATAGGACAGCTTGAACTGGTTACAGTAAAGGAAAATAATTCCTGGAAGACACGTTTTATTAAAACCGGCAAAACTTTTGGTGATAAGCTCGAAGTTCTCTCCGGACTATCTGGAAATGAGACAATAGGCTGGGAGGAATAACTTAATGCCGGAAAACGAATCTGCTCCGAGCGGTTTTATCGCACGTATTGTCAGAAGATCTATTTCCTCACATCTCTCAATCATCCTGCTGATCTTATCTCTGTGCCTCGGAATTTCAGCTATTCTCGTCACACCCAAGGAAGAAGAACCACAGATAGTAGTTCCCCTGGCGGATGTTTATGTATATGCTCCTGGCTCAAATGCAACCGAAATAGAAAAACTTGTTGCAACGCCCCTGGAACGCCTTTTATGGCAGATTGACGGCGTTGAATACGTATATTCGATGTCCCGTGAGGACATGGCAATCGTTACAGTCAGATTTTATGTAGGAGAAGACAGGGAAAATTCGCTGGTAAAACTCCACAATAAGATTACAATGAATATTGACGCCGCTCCCCCGATTGTTAAGGGATGGGTGATAAAACCAGTCGAAATAGACGACGTTCCCATTGTAAATATAAGTCTTTATTCAAATCGTTATGATGATTATGAACTTCACAGAATCGGTGAGGAAGTATTATCAAGGCTTTCAAAGGTAAAGGACATCTCAAGGGCTGAAATTGTTGGTGGCCGCAAACGAGAGATACGCATTGAACTCTTACCTGAACGCATGTCAGGTCTTGGAGTATCTTTACTTGAAGTGCAGAGAACTCTCCAGGGAGCGGATGCTTCTGTTACAGCAGGTAAATTTTCCCGCTTTAATAAAGATGTTACAGTAACAAGCAAATCTTTCCTTTCATCTTCTAACGAAGTTTCATCACTTATGGTTGGAGTTCACAATGGACGTCCGGTATATTTGCGAGATATTGCAAATATATTCGACGGCCCGGAAGAATCAAAGTCTTACTCGAGAATCGGTTACTCAAATTTCTATCGTAAAACTCACAATAAAGAAAATACCCCCTTTTCATTCCCGGCCGTCACACTCGCCATTGCCAAGAAAAAAGGGGCCAATGCCGTCACAGTCTCCGAAAATATCCTGGTCAAGCTTGAAGAATTGAAAAAAAGCACTATTCCCGATGGCGTTAATGTTGAAGTAATTCGCAACTACGGTAAAACTGCCGGGCAAAAGGTAAATGGACTCTTAAGTTCGCTGGCTTTTGCGGTTATTTCCGTTATTATACTTTTAGCTATTACTCTTGGATGGCGTGAAGCGCTGGTGGTTGCACTTGCCGTACCTGTCAGCTTTTCTCTTGCTCTTTTTGTCAATTATCTATTCGGATATACAATTAACAGGGTTACCCTTTTTGCTCTTATACTCTCCCTGGGGCTTGTAGTTGATGATCCTATTACAAATGTAGATAACATACAGCGCCATATTTTGATGGGCAGGCGTAAAGCATTTTCAGCAACGCTATTTGCCGTTAATGAAGTGCTTCCTCCAGTAATAATGTCCACACTCGCCATAATAATTTCATTTATACCCCTCTTTTTCATTACAGGAATGATGGGGCCGTATATGGCTCCAATGGCAGCAAATGTTCCCCTTACAGTAACATTTTCAACTCTCTGTGCGCTTACCATTGTGCCGTGGTTAACGCACCTGCTGCTGAAAAACATGAATATCCGCAAGATGACCGGCTCCCAGACAAATCAGATAAAGCCAAATCATGATAAAGGTATAAATGTATGGATCGGGCAAATCTACCGCAAAATTGTATCTCCTTTTCTCAAATCAAAGAGCAAAAGATACATGCTTCTGGCCGCTATTATTTTTCTCCTTTTAGTATCTATAAGTCTTGCTGTTTTCCGATTAGTGCCCTTGAAAATACTTCCTTTTGATAACAAAAATGAATTCCAGATAGTTATTGACATGCCGGAAGGAACTACACTTGAAACCACTAATACTGTTGTACGGTCATTTGAAGACTTTCTCAGGGAAATCCCTGAAATTACCAGCTTTGTATCCTATGTGGGAAATTCGTCTCCCATTGATTTCAACGGTCTGGTTCGTCACTATTACCTGAGGAAAGGAAGCCATCTTGCAGATATACGTATAAATCTCGCTGAAAAAAATAAACGGAAGCAACAAAGCCATGCTATTGTTCTCCGGCTTAGAAAGGAACTCGAAGACATTGCAAAAGCCAACAATGCAGCAATCAAAATTGTTGAAGTCCCTCCCGGCCCCCCTGTGCTTTCGACAATCGTGGCTGAAATCTATGGTTCCCCTGACCGTTCTTATGATCAAATCATAAAAGGAGCAGAACATATAAAGAATTTAATGGCAGCAGAGCCTTTTGTAGTGGATATTGACGACACAGTTGAAGCCAGACGCAACAAGATAGATTTTATTATTGACAAGGAAAAGGCTGCTCTTCACGGAGTCTCCACGAATGAAATTATTCAAACTTTGAAAATAGCGATAGGAGGTGCTGCGCCTGCCACAATACATACTTCTGAAGAAAGGCAGCCTCTAAGTATAAAAATAATTTTACCGAGAAAAAACAGATCAGGAATTACTTCTTTATCACAAATACCGCTCAAAACAAATACCGGCAAGATGGTTCCTCTGGCGGAACTTGTAAAGATAGTTCACATCCCTGAAGACCAGCCTGTTTATCATAAAAACCTTGAACGCGTGGTATATGTGACGGGAGAAATGGCAGGCAGAGCTCCCGGCGAAGCTGTTCTTGATATGCAGAAAAAACTTAAACTTGACAACCCTCCCCCTCCGGGAATCAGGGTAAAATGGTCAGGTGAAGGCGAATGGAAGATAACTCTCAGGGTATTCAGAGATATGGGCATAGCATTTGCGGCAGCTCTAACAGGAATCTATATTCTTCTTATAATGGAAACTAATTCATTTTCCATGCCAATATTGATTATGATGTCAATACCACTTACGCTTCTGGGCATTATGCCGGGATTCTGGCTGCTGAATGTTTTCATCGGAGAACAGGTGGGCGGCTTCTTCAACCCTGTTTTCTTTACCGCAACAAGCATGATAGGCATGATAGCTCTTGGTGGAATTGTAATAAGGAACTCCCTTGTTCTGATAGATTTCATTAAAAACGCTCTTAATAAAGGCATTTCTTTTAAAGAAGCTATTCTCCGAAGTGGAGCAATCAGGATGCGTCCTATATTACTTACCGCTTGCACAACCGCCATTGGCGCCTGGCCCATTACACTGGATCCGGTTTTCTCAGGCCTTGCCTGGGCTCTGATTTTTGGACTTTGTGCATCCACAATTTTTACGCTTATAATAGTCCCTGTTACATACTTCTCTCTTTATAGAAAAAAATATGTAACGATTCAAGCCAATCATAAAGATTCCGCATTAATTTGAGTCCCCACTTGACTGTTTCTGTCCTATTTCTGTCTTGACAACCGTGATCACCTTAATTTATAATATTTTTGTTTTAATGGCAATTTTCTTTTATGTGCAAATACGCACTATTATGCAGGACTCATAGACGACTTCATTTGGCCGCCCTTGCCAACAGTCGCCAGCCAAATGAGCTTATAGATCTTTCAAAACTGCCAAACAGATCAAGCAAAATAATTTTGTTGTATGTGACAGCTATCTACTTTCGTTTACAATAATATAGAGAATCAATATGACAAAAGACAAAGCAAGAGATCTTGTACTGGAATTGATGGGACTTGCAGGAGTTACTGTCAACGGACACAAGCCCTTTGACATAAAGGTGCATAACGAAGATTTTTACGGGCGTCTCTTAAAAAGCGGAGCACTTGCCCTGGGAGAATCCTACATGGAAAAGTGGTGGGATTGCCAAGTACTGGATCAATTTATCACCAAGATTCTGCTTGCAAACCTTGCTGACCAGGTGAGAGTAAACGGGAAACTTATATGGCACCTCCTGAAACCGAGAATCTTCAACCTGCAAAAGATCAGTCGTGCCTTCCAAGTCGGGAAACAACACTATGATATCGGCAACGATCTTTACAAGCTTATGTTGGACAAAAGGCTGGTATACACGAGCGGCTATTGGAAAAACGCCGAAAATCTGGACGAAGCCCAAGAAGCTAAATTGGATTTGGTATGCCGCAAGATAGGTCTTGAGCAGGGGATGAGAGTCCTCGACCTCGGGTGTGGATGGGGCTCTTTCGCCAAGTATGCAGCGGAAAGGTACGGAGTTGCGGTTACGGGAGTGACGGTCTCCAAACAACAGGTTGAATTGGGCAAAGAGTTGTGCAAAGGACTGCCGGTGGAGATCAAACTGAAAGACTATCGGAATGTCGGCGGGAAATATGACCGGGTCATCTCCATCGGAATAATGGAGCATGTGGGCTACAAAAACTACCGTACCTATATGGAAAAAGTCTATCATCTTCTTACAGATGACGGAATTGCCTTTGTTCACACCATGGGAGGCAACATCAGCAAGACCACGGCCTGCCCCTGGGCAACAAAATACATTTTTCCAAACGGGATGCTCCCTTCTATCGCGCAAATCGGAAAAGCAATGGAGGGACTCTTTGTGATGGAGGACTGGCATAATTTCGGCGAATATTACGATAAGACACTGATGGCCTGGCATGCCAATTTTGAAAAGGAATGGCCTGTATTGAAGGACAGATATGGCGATCGTTTTTACCGCATGTGGCGCTATTATCTCCTCAGTCTCGCAGGGGCATTCCGTTCAAGAAGCATCCAGGTTTGGCAAATTGTTATGACCAAGCAGGGAAAAAAGCAGCCTGACTGCCGCATGAGTTAGCATGATCGAGTCGGAAGCGATAGTTGTGGGCGGCGGGCCGGCAGGTTCAACCTGCGCCTGGAAATTGAATCTTAACGGCATTTGCACGATCGTCCTCGACAAAAAGAGATTTCCGCGTCTCAAGGTCTGTGCCGGATGGATCACGCCAAAAGTCGTGAGGGACCTGCGGTTAAATATAGAAGAATATCCTTATAGTTTTCTTACCTTCGACCGGCTCAATTTTCATATATTCGGCAAGAGATTTTCGGTCAGAACCCGGCAACATTCTATAAGAAGATACGAGTTTGATCAATGGCTGCTCAAAAGGGCCAACGTGCCCGTAAAAGAGCACGCGGTAAAGGATATACGAAAAGAAGCCGGCTATTATATTATCGATGACACGTTCCGCTGCAAATACCTGGTTGGAGCCGGAGGCGCCAATTGTCCTGTCTACCGGACTTTTTTCAGAAAAGCCGCCCCGAGAAATAAAAAACGGCTGATTACCGCAATAGAGGAAGAATTCAGATACGATTATCAGGATGCAAATTGTTATCTTTGGTTTTTTGATAGAAAACTGCTCGGGTATTCCTGGTATCTCCCGAAAGGAAACGGTTATCTGAATGTGGGCATAGGCGGAAGATTTTTCGCAATAAAAAACCGGGGCGAAACTATCCGGGGTCACTGGAATTATTTTATAAAAAAGCTCGATGCGCTTTCACTGGTAAAAAATCACTCATTTTCTCCGCGCGGATACAACTATTACCTCAGGCAGACTGCGAAAACAGACCAAAAGGACAACTCGTTCATTATCGGCGACGCCGCTGGTCTGGCAACCCTCGATATGGGAGAGGGCATCGGTCCTGCCGTGGAAAGTGGCATCTTGTGCGCCAATGCAATTACCAGTGGAAGGCTGTACTCACTTAAATCGGTTACCAGATACAGTTACAGTTTTTTCAATATCATATTTCCATGGTGGAAGTGAACCAATGTCTTCAAAGGAGCATTATGAATCTATACATGATACATCCGATTGTAGTTGGAACAAAGGTTTTTGATAAAGGCATGATGATCTATCAACACGACTATGGAAAACCTTATACCATACCTATCTATTCCTGGTATCTGGAAGGTGCAAACAGGAAGATCCTGGTAGGATACAGGAAAGATGCAGCCGATACAATCTGAGGTGTCATGTCTTGATTAGCCATCCCTGACGGGGTTTGCTTTGGTATCACATCTTGACTCTGCATTAATTTGCAGGGCAAACGCATTTGGAAAAATATCCGCTTCAGCTATAATCACACCTGAAGCTCATGCACGGCCGGTTTTTGCTTCATAAAGCTAAAATCTTACAAAATTATCTATTTGCAATATTTTCTAATTCATTAAAACAGCGATCACTGCATCTGCTTTTCCACCAGTCATGATTTTCTTGGCCAGATTTCTTCAAGACATCGCCTGCTTATCCAAAAGCAGTGGGTGTATTAATTTCTTAACCAAAGTCTCAGTTTGAGACCACTGAGGTTTAAGTAGAAGGGAGGCGTCATGAAAAGGGCTTTTAAAGATATTTCTGAAATAATACATCAGACAGATCCAAAAACAAGCTTTGCCATAGAATTCTGGGATGGTGATTCAATAACTATCGGGGATAAACTGAAGTTTGTTTTGAAATTTAAGTCCATAAGAGGCGCCAAAAGGATTCTCAGAGATGGTTATGTCGGCTTTGGAGAATCATATATGAATGGAGATGTGGAAATTGAGAACGACCTGCAGGAGCTTCTTCGTCTTGGTTTTTTAATTAATTTTGATGAGTTCCGGCTGACTTCCTGGCAAAAAATACGTTTTTTTATCCTTGCGCTTCTCAACAGCGATACATTAAGAACTGCTCCCAAAAATATTTCTTACCATTATGATAAAGGCAATGAATTTTATTCGCTTTATCTTGATAAAACAATGAGTTACTCCTGCGCATATTATAAAAATGGGAATGATTCTCTGGAAGAAGCGCAATTGAGCAAATATGAGCATGTATGCCGGAAACTTTTATTGAGTCCTGGTGAATCACTGCTTGATATAGGCTGTGGTTGGGGAGGGATGCTCATCTATGGCGCACAGAAATATGGAATAACGGGAGTTGGAAATACGCTTTCACAAAATCAATATGAATATGCCAACAATAAAATAAAGGAGTTGGGGCTACAAGATAAGATTACTATCATATATAAGGATTATCGTGAGTTAAGTGGAAAATTTGATAAAATTGTTTCCATTGGGATGTTTGAACATGTAGGAAAAAAATTCATTCCTGTCTTTTTTAAAAAAGTATCAAGCTTACTGAAAAAAGGAGGTTTGGGCCTGCTACACACTATGGGAAAAGATACGCCATCTCCCATTGATCCATGGACATTCAATTATATATTTCCCGGCGCATATCTTCCTATTCTAGATGAGATCCTGCGTGAAATGGGAAAAAATGGTTTTTCAATATTGGATGTAGAAAACCTCCGGCTCCACTATGCAAAAACCCTGGACCAATGGGCAGAAAATTATGAAAAAAATGTTGAAAAAGTGAAAAAAATGTTTGATGATACATTCACAAGGCAATGGCGTCTTTTTTTATATGGTACCTCAGCAGGATTTAAATATGGCATGTGTCGCCTGTATCAAGTTCTTTTCACAAAAGGATTAAACAATACATTACCTACAACCAGATCACATGTGTATAATAAATTATAACATCCAAACTTCAGGAGGTCACCATGAATATAAAAAAAATAGCCTGTTGTATAGATTTTTCAGAAAATGCCGAAGATGCATTTATAACGGCCCTCGATCTTGCTGAAAAAAATAAAGCCAAACTTTTTGTAATTCATGTATCGCCGCCTGTCATAAGTTATCAAGCAACAGATACAGAATGGATGATGCCTTACGAACCGGAAGAACCTTTGATTTTAGAATTAGAAAAACGAATGGATAAAGAGTATGGAGCCAGAATAGGTGAACATACTGATTATAAGCTTGTTGTACTTAGCGGACATATTTCAACAGAAATATTAACATACTTGAAAGAAGAAAATATCGATCTTGTTGTGATGGGCTCTTATGGACTATCGGGAATGGGGCTCGTATTCTTCGGTAGTGTGGCCAAGAGAGTGGCGAATAAATCCCCGTGCTCTGTACTGATAGTTCGTAAACAAAAAGAAAAGGTATAATAATATACATGTTGAAAAAAATTCTATCCACTGCTGTGCTCTTAACGGTGTTTCTTTTTTCTTCAAACCATTTAGCAGCCGGCTCTGATCTAAGGGAAGCAAAAATTCCTGATTCCCTGCATTCCGGGCTGGAATATCTTTTATCCTTAACCTCTAAGGATAAAAACGGACCTGTTGATCTTAAACTTATTCAAAAGGTACTGGATTTTGTCGTTTCTCCCAAAAACAGATCCTCCCTTTATTATACAGACAAATTGTTCGGCTCGCCTTCCGCTTATTATGAATTTGATATTAATACAGATCTGAAACACATTCTCCAGTATGCATACAATCCTGATATTCCTTCATTTGCTTTTATGCCTTCTTCTGTTCGGCTTTCCTACTGGGCTGAGGTAAACGGGCAAAATCAAGACCTGCCTAAATTATGGACTTTTATTTCAAACCCTGATCCTCCAATAGTGGTTAAAGGGGTTGAACATATAGAAATAACTCCGGATCAATTTACAGGTGCTTACTATCGTTATGATATAGATAAGGCTTTGATTCTTTGCAAGTATCGCGGCCGAAATCTATTAATCTCGATTTCCAAACAAAAAGACAAGTCCGATGTGGGCAGAAAAGGCATTGTGCTGGGCTCAGATGACAACTGGGACTATCTTTATTCAGGCCGAAGAGGTCTTTCAATGCGGGGTCTTGGCTGGGTCAGCTCCTATATGTACAATTCCATTGGCATAAGCTTCCTGTACGAGGTTGACTCAAAAAAACCCGTTATAAGATACGCTGCCTTTAAATGGCTCAGGGCTGGATGGGCTGACATGAATGTAGTGAAAAATAAGCACATTCATAAAGGTCTGGTTCGCTATGCAAAGGATTTAAAGATGATTTTGGAGCACTCTTTGCTGCCTGAAGCTTCAGAACTTGCAAAATTATTTTCTGATTTTGAAAATTATCCCCCCGAAGATATGAGAGCGAAGGTTAAAAGTCATTTAACTGCTCTGAAAGACAGATATAATGGAAACAAATTATCATCCGGTAAAAACTTTCCTAAAAATTTAAATATCAGTAAATATTTAGATCAAATGACAAATAAGGAAATGTACGCGCTTCTTGTTGTGGAATATATGAAATCCATACTTGGGGAAAAGCAGTATCTTGATAATACCTAAGTTGAGCGATTTTTTGCGAAGAAATGTGCCAAGATTTTGATGCAGCAAGGTTTGCGAAAAGCGCAGGCATACCAATGGATATGTCGAGACTTTTCGCAAACCTTGATGCGCAAAAGATTAGTGCAGGTCGAGTAAAAAATCGCTCAATTTAGGTAATACATTACTTTTCAGCAAATGGCAGCTTGATAGCAGCTATATAGTGCCGTAGCCTCCAGTATCAACATCCTACCGGACAACCCCCCCCAGTATGCCTGACTCATAGCATAATCTATCGTGGGAATGACGAGTCCCTGATACGATATTTCACGCATGACAGGACACTATACCTCGAAAGGCCACAAATTACGGTTTTTCGCTGGCCATGAACACCAATAGCTGCGTTGCTCAGGCTTGCAATAGCCTGCTATTACGCGTCTTCGCGCCTTGCTCTTGATGCTCATTGCTCAGCGAAAAAAACGCAATTTGCAACCTTCCGAGGTATATAAGGAAAAATCCGAATAAGTCGTACTAATTGTACGTCGTTGAGGATTTTGACTGATAACGCAGTGAAATCATTTATCTGGAAATCTATACTTCCATATAACAGGTTCTGTTCCCGAGAACAGACGCTTAATATTTTCAATATGGCGCAGGTAGATAAGTATTGATATTAAAGCAGCACACATCGCCAGTACTTTTGAATTTGTCGCCTTCCATACAGCAACTGGAAGCATTAATGCCGCTCCAAGAGATCCGACAGATACTCGGTTGCATAAACATATAAGCATTATAAAAGTCAGCAGGGCAAAAAAACACGCTATCGGTGAAATTATAATAAAACACCCCGCTGCAGTTGCGACACCCTTTCCACCACCCTTAAATTTCAGAAAAACAGGAAAAAGATGTCCTGATAAAGCTGAAACAGCTATAAAGGATACATATATTTCAGCCCAAAAACCATTAACACCCGTTAATTTGATTGCAAGATATACAGGGAACGTACCTTTAAACACATCGCCTGCCAGGGTAATTATTCCTAGCCTATTTCCTGCTATTCTTCTAACATTCGTGGCGCCTATGTTGCCACTGCCCCTTTGCCTGATATCAAGGGTTCTAAACAACTTTGTTAAAATAAAGCCCCAGGGAACTGAACCGAGCAAATATGCAAAAATTACAAGTGTCGGCAATTTTAATATATTTACAAGATCCATTATGAGTTATCCATGAGAAACGTAACTTCTCAAAAAGTTCTGGTGAATTACATGATAAAAGACTCACCAGCGAGCCCGTCCATTATTTATTAATCGGTTTAAACCATTACTTCTGGTAGTAGTACCACAAAAAGGTTTTACCGTTACAGTAATTGTTTTAAACTATCTATACTTATTGTTCGGGTAAGTCAAAATTTTTTGTAAAATTTGTCTTGATGACATTAACACCCTTTTCAATTGCGGGCCGAAAAGCCATGAAATCCTTTATAAAGGCAAAAACAATTACTTGACAAGTGGTTTTGTAACTGGAAATTATACCGGCATGGAAATATCTGTTAAGATAGTACGTCGGATGTTGAAGTTTTTTGTAATAAGGGCTCGGTAAAAAATAACTTGGCATTTTTGCATCCCGACTTCACCATATCTTTAACCGATCTTCAATCGCAAAAGTCCTCGAAATAGCTCGCTATTCCCGCGGTTTTGCTCAATCAGATCGATTAAATCTACGGCAAATTCGAGCGCAAATTTTACCAAGTTATTTTTGACCGAGCCCTAACTTTGTTATTTTTTAGACATGTGATGGGGAATGGTTTGGCGGCCAGGGCTCTCTAACCGTGAACCTTGGAACCTGAGTAGTTGCAGCTTGAGCATTATTTCGCAATGTTTCAATAAGTTTCTCCATGTCTGGTGGAATAGGGGACTCAAAAGACATTGCCTTTCCGGTCGCAGGGTGCTTGAATTCAAGCCGCCACGCATGAAGCATCTGCCTTGGCACAGATGCTGGGAGGTTTTTCGCAGCCTTTTTGCCACCATAAACAGGGTCGCCTACAATAGGATGGTTAATTGCAGCGCAATGAACGCGGATCTGGTGTGTACGTCCTGTCTTTAGATCAAGCTCAAGAAATGTTGCACCGTTAAAGCGTTCGATTACTTTCCAGAATGTTTTGGCTGAGCGGCTTTTTCGGCTTACAGTTGACATCTTTTTTCTGTCAGAAGGATGCCTGCCGATCGGCAGTGAAATTGAGCCTGATTCAGATGCTACAACACCATGGACTAATGCAAGGTAGAGCTTTTTTATCTTTCTTGACTTGAATTGTGCCGCAAGATTTATATGCGCTGCGTCATTTTTTGCAGCCACCATGGTACCCGAGGTATCTTTATCGAGCCTGTGAACAATTCCCGGCCTGAGTTTTCCTCCAATGCCTTCAAGCCCGGGGCAGTGATAAAGAAGTCTGTTTACCAGTGTTCCTTTATTATGGCCGGGTGCGGGATGAACAACAAGCCCAGGCTCCTTATTTATAACTATTATATGCTTATCTTCGTACAGTATATCTATATTGTGGGGCTCGGGTTTTGCCAGAACTGGTTCAGGAGGAGGAATATTAACGCTGATGTTATCACCGGTTTTTACCCGGTAGCCGGGCTTTTTAACTTCTCCTTGAACCAGTATTTCTCCTTTTTGGATGAGGCCGGACGAGAAAGATCGTGAACAATTGGAAATGTGGGACGCAATAATTACATCAAGACGCCTGCCGGATTCGTGTTCATTAACAAGAATGGTAAAAGCAACTTTGTAGGGCATTGTTGTGAAAGTCTATAGAGGCTCATTCAATAGAGACTCAATCTCCGTCATTATAGTCTCTTCGTCAGTATTTTTGGCTGTTGAAAGTTCACTTAATAACAGTGTCGTTGCTGTATCAAAAAGCTTGCGTTCTCCAAAGGATAGATTCTTTGTTATTTTTAAAAAATAAAGATCTCTAAAAACTTCTGCTACATCATAAAGAGAACCGGTTTTTATCTTATCCATATATTCTCTGTAACGGCGGTTCCAGGTCTGGCTATCAATAAGCGATTCTCTATCTTTTTTTATAACTTCGTAAACTTTAGGGATTTCTTTTTTGCTTATTACATCTCTCAGACCGACTGATTCTACATTACAGGTTGGAATCATTATAACCATGCTCTTTTCAAGAACTTTAAGGATATAAAAATCATGTTTTTCGCCGTTTACAACTCTACTTTCAATAGCTTTTATCTTTCCAACTCCGTGGGCAGGATAGACTGCAAGATCACCCACTTTAAATTCTCGAATTTTGCCTTGCTTGTTATTTTCTCTTTTTTCTTTAAGCTTTTTCAATTCCATTTTTAAATACCAAATATTTTACCAACAAGGATAAGCTGTTATATTTTATTTAAACAGTTATATCGCTTATTAATTGTTATTTTTTAGTCTGTAAATATTTTTATATCATTAATAAGCTCTATAATCAACAAAATCCAGCAGGTAAAAAATAACTGTTACCATAAATATTTAATGGGCAAGTAGTTAATAAATTCAACAGGTTGATCAGTTGACGACATTTAAAAAGTAAGAACTTATTTTTTTTTGCGGTTAAATTGAACTTATTAATTTTTTGTCATTAAATAGGTTCATAGCTTTTTTTGCGCCCTTGCAAGTAGTTGCAACCACTGCATCACGGGCTCTCTTAGTTATTCTATCTAAAAGCTTTTTTTCATTTGTACTGAATTTACCCAGAACATAGTTCGCAACATCGATTTTTTCTTCAGAACGCCCGATACCAATGCGAAGTCGAACAAAGTTGTTGCCGCCCACTGTTTCGATTATTGATTTTAAACCTTTGTGTCCCCCATGTCCTCCATTTTCTTTAATTTGCAATCTTCCAAAAGCAAGGTCTATGTCGTCATGTATGACAAGCATATCCTCAAATGGTATTTTGAAGTAGTTTAAAATTTTTTGAACCGGAATGCCGCTCAGGTTCATAAAAGCCATTGGTTTTGCAAGGATAACTTCAGAGTCTTCAATTAATCCGCGTCCGAATAATGCATCAAACTTTCTTTTTTCAATTGAAATGGAAAAGGATTCCGCAACCTCATCCAGTACCATAAATCCTGCATTATGACGGGTCGTTACATATGCATCACCCGGATTGCCCAGGCCAACTACCAGAAGTACTTTCTTTTGGGGCATTAGGTAACTTATTCTTCGGTTTTAGCTTCAGGTGTTTCTTCTTCTGCGACAGCCTCTTCGGCCCCTTCTTCAGCTTCTTCTTCCACCTCTTCTACTTCAGCCTTCGGGCTGACTATTGTTATGACAGTAAAATTAACATCCGCTGGAATCTCAATATCGCCTTCGAAAGGAATTTCTTTAACGTGGATTGAATCTCCAATATCAAGTTTTGTGATGTCGATTTCTATTGTCTCGGGAATTTCAGTCGGCAGACAAAGTATTTCCAGTTCACGCCTGATTATCTGCAATATTCCGCCTTCTTCGACACCTCGTGATTTTCCTTTGACTACCACAGGAATTTTGACCCTGATTTTACGATCCATTGATATTTCATAGAAATCAATATGCTGATAGTTTCGTGAAACCGGATGGGTCTGCAATTCTTTGATCATGGCGGGCCTTGAGGTATTTTCGCCGTTGTGGATAGTTAGATTCAAAAGAGCCTGACTTGCGGTACTCTTTTTTAATGCTTTTTCAAGATTTTTTATGCTAACTGAAAGCAGGACAGGTTCTGTCCCGGGACCGTAAAGAACAGCCGGTATTTTTTCTGCACGGCGCAGAGCCCGTGCTTGACCTTTACCTACAGAATTTCTTATATTTGCTTTAAGTTCAATTAATTCCAAAAAATTTCCCCCTTAATATTATTTTCATAGTAATAGTTCACCACAGATTTTCACTTAAATTACACTGAATTATCAAAATACTCTTCATTATTTACAATTTTCAGTGAAGCTCAGTGTCGTTCCGCGGTGTATTTTACTTTTTATACAAAAAGTGATGTTACTGAATCACCTTTATGGCTGCGTATTATTGCTTCCCCAATAAGATCTGCAACTGACAGAACTTTAATTTTATCACATGCGCCAGACTTACTGTTAAGAGGAATAGTATCCGACACAACCAGGGTTTTCAAAGGCGAATCGGCTAATCGGTCAACTGATTCGCCGGACAATACGGGATGTGCACAACATGCATGTATTTCCTTTGCGCCTTTGTCGATAATGGCATGGATAGCTTCAATTAATGTTCCTGCAGTGTCAACCATATCATCAAGGATGATTGCGACCTTTCCTTTAACATCGCCTATTACAGCCATAGCTTTGGCCTTATTCGGTGCTTCCCTGCGTTTATCGATAATGGCCAAATCCGCATGCAGACGCTTTGCAAAAGCCCTCGCTCTTTCGACTCCTCCGGCATCCGGAGAAATTATTACAAGATTCTCTTGAAAATTGGTTTTTATATAATTCAGGATAGCTGGAGCAGCATAAAGATTGTCCACAGGGATATTGAAAAAGCCCTGGATTTGACCTGCATGTAAATCCATTGTGATTAGCCTGTTCGAACCGGCAACTGTTAGCAGATCTGCCACAAGTTTGGCGCTGATAGGAACTCGGGGTGCAACTTTTTTATCTTGTCTTGCATAGCCGTAATAAGGTATTACAGCCGTTATTATGTTTGCTGAGGAACGCTTGAGAGCATCTAGCATAAGAAGCAACTCAACAAGGGTATCGTTAACAGGCGGGCAGGTTGACTGGATAATGAAGACGTCTTTTGATCTTACGTTTTCATTGATTTCAATCTGTATTTCACCATCGCTAAATGTTTTTACCTTGGCTTTTCCCATAGGGACATTAAGATAATTACATATTTTTTGTGCAAGTTCGGGATTTGAGTTGCCTGAAAAAATTATAAAATCGTTCATTTAAAATTCCATTCAAAAGTTAAGATAGATTAATATTATATGTAAGCGTTCACGGAACGTTGAAATTGGAAATTGGAAATTTGGCCTTCATGCTTTTGTACTGTTGATGAACGTATTCAATTTTGGGCCGAGTTTTTCAACTATTGCTTTTATATTTGCAGCTATGCTGTCAGATGATCATATTATCTGATAGCCCACGGTGTTCTGAACCTTTCATCTCTCCCTAATTTCTACTTTCCAATTTCAAGTTTCAAGCCGTGGACGGCTACTATTATATATATTATGTATGTTGATCTGGCTGGGGCGGGAGGATTCGAACCTCCGAATGCAGGAACCAAAGTCCTGTGTCTTACCGCTTGACGACGCCCCAATAAAACTATCTCGGAATCAACATATCAGCACAAAACAGTTCCCACTTATTTTTCTTTGAAATGATATGATATGCTTTTTGGGCTTTATCGGAATCTGAGAAAAGGCCAAATACAGCAGGACCGCTTCCCGACATTAGAGCCCCTCTTGCACCATAATACAGTAAAGCTTTTTTTGCTTCGATTATATCAGAATACCTTGAAGCGGTAACAGTTTCAAGATCATTGCATAAATGTTGATCTACTTCAAAATTCTGTTCGTTAAAACAAAAACTTCTAAGTTTTTTTTTGCATTTTGTCAATCCCAAATTAAGATTTTTATATATATCTGAAGTTGATACGCTAATGCCAGGGTAAATAACTAAAACTTTAAAAGGATCAAGCTTTTGGTATGCTTCAAGTTTTTCACCTATACCGGAAGCTAAAGCTGGTTTCTGAAATATAAAAAATGGGACATCGGCTCCTATAGAAAGCCCCATGGCAATGAGTTCATCACGGGAAAATGGACAGCTATAATATTGATTAAGTCCTAAAAGTATAAAAGCTGCATTACTGCTGCCTCCACCTAATCCTGCCGCCACCGGTATTTTTTTATCTATCAGGATCTTAATATTTTCATTTTTACTCAGTTTTTTGAAAAAAATATTTGCGGCAATAACAGCAAGGTTTGAATCATTTTCCGGGACGTTAGGACTATTGCAGACTACAGAGGTTTTATCGACTCCAAGCTCAATTGAGACTGTATCGTAAAGACTGATACAGCACATAAGGGTAAAAAGATCATGGTATCCGTCTGCTCTTTTTCCCGTGACCTGCAAAAAAAGGTTTATTTTTGCAGGCGAGAGAATCTTTATTTGTCCGGTATTTATAATATTGATTCCAGCTTATTCCTTGGACGGCAAAGTAAAAAGCTTCAGTTTCAAGGCGCGCAAATCCTTAGGAATACCGCTATCGCGGCATCCGCAGGATACGTACTTATAGCTACGTCGCAATGACGAAGGATGCAGCGCAACGCAGAAAATGGACTTTTTACTTTGACGTCTTATTTTGTCAGCGTTACAACATCAAAATTACCATTAACCCGCTTAATGAACATTTGTATGGAGTCGCCTTTTTTAAGTTTTTTGATTCCAGTTTTATAATCTTTTACTGTTTCTATCGGCTGATGGTTTATTTCTTTTATAATATCGCCGACCCTGACTCCGGCTTCCATTCCCTGGCTTTCTGATTCAACGTCTATCACAATAACGCCGCCTGCTTCAGTAATGTTGAAATGTCGGGCTATTTCCGGGGTTAATTCCGAAACACGGATGCCGAGTTCATGCTCATTTCCTTTTGAAGGAGCGAGTCTGGCGATTCTATCATCCTTTCTTTTTACAATTTTAACCCCGAATTTTTTTTCAACTCCGTTACGTAATACTTTTATCTTAACTGTATCTCCTACACTTGTATCAGCAATCAACTTGCTGAGCTCACGAGTATTTTCAACCTTCTTGCCATTTATAGAAAGTACAATATCTTTTGGCTTTATTCCGGCCTCGTCAGCCGGATCGCCGGGGAATACTTCAGTTACAAGAACACCTTTTCCTTCTTTAATTCCATAATATTCCGAGAGTTCTTCGCTGAGATCCTGGATCCCTACACCAAGCCATCCCCTCGTGACCTCGCCGCTGCTTTTAAGCTGATCGACAATCCTTTTTGCAGAATTTATAGGAATTGCAAATCCTAATCCCTGGCCACTGGCAATTATAGCGGTATTTATTCCTATTACCTCTCCTTTCATGTTAATAAGAGGGCCTCCACTGTTGCCGGGATTTATTGAGGCATCTGTCTGTATAAAATCGTCATAAGGTCCTGAGCCGATAATACGTCCTTTAGCGCTTACAATGCCTGCAGTAACTGTATGCTCGAGACCGAATGGGTTGCCTATAGCCATAACCCACTGACCAACGTCCAACGCATCGGAGTCACCCAGTTTTAGAACAGAAAGGTTGTTCTTTGATTTTATTTTGATAAGGGCAATGTCGGTGTTGGCATCGCGACCAACGATTTCAGCATCAAACTCTTTGCCGTTTTTAAGCTTTACCTTGATATTGTCTGCGTCTTCGATAACATGATTATTTGTGACAATATAACCTTGTTTATCGATAATAAAACCGGAACCTAAACTTCTCTGCTTGAAGTCCTGCTGGAACTCATTGCCGAAAAATTTGTCGAAAAAGTCATGAAAAGGGTCTTGTTTGCCAAAAGGACTGTTGAAAAAATGTCGATAAACACGGCCTCCGCCCTTTATTGTTTTGACGGTTCTTATGTTGACAACAGCGGGGCTTGCCATTTTTGCAAGGTCGGTAAAGCTTTCCGGTACCGTATATGTCTCTGTTTTTGCCTCGGAGACTGAATCCGGGTAGAAATTTGATAGCACCAGAAAGGCTGAGATGATAAATATGATGGTAAAAAAGGCCTTTTTACCCGATGCAATCTTTTTTATTTTTTTAAAATTTTTCATAAAATAATTCCTTTTTGTATTTTCTGAAACTACCTCTGTTCGTAACCGTTACTCCTGTTCTTTGACATAAATTATTCTGAGATCATAAAGAATATTTTTCAGCAAATTCTCTTCTTCTTTTGATAGATTCCCTTTTGTTTTTTCTTCCATCATACCTAAAATATCTATTGTCTGTTTTCCCATGGGAAGATTTTTAACCTTTTTGCCTGTGGCAGGGTCTTCCATAGCACCAAGGTGTAGCAGAGCAGATGCATTTAAGGAAATTATAAAGGTTGCAAAATTTATTTCCGGCAAATGAACTTTGGGCTCTGTTTTTGCTTCTTCTATATCTTCGTCTTTAGCTTCTTGTTTTGAAGGTTCGTTTTTTGCTTCCTTATTTTTTACATCCTCATCTTTTTCAGCAAAAATTCTTCGGTCTTTTACAGTAAAACTCGACTTTTCTTCTGACATGGTTAATCTCCTTATTAATTATCCGCAATCCATCAATCTTAAAGCTCTAATGGTGTAACACTCTTAACAAGCGGCAGAGCACGTAATTTTTCAAGGACATCATTGGGGATTGCTATATCAGTTCTTAGAAAAATAATATTTCTTTCACCCTCTTTTTCCTGGCCGACCTGCATCTTATCTATGTTAATATCATTTTCTCCGAGGATAATGCCAATACTGCCTATGGCGCCTGGCTTATCAATATTGTTTATAAGAACCAGATGTCCCTGCGGGACCATTTCAACCCTGAAATTATTTATTTTAACAACTCTCGGCTCTTTTTTGCCGAATAATGTTCCTTCCACTGTGGTAGTTGTTTCGGGACTGATTGTGCGTACAGTTATCAGATTTAAATAATCTTCGGATTTAGAATGAGTTGTCTCTGTAACTCTAATACCTCTTTCCTTTGCAAGAACAATTGCATTGACGAAATTTACATCATCCTTTACCACAGGAGTAAGCAGCCCTTTCATTATAGCCCTTGAAATAGGTGAAAGGTCAAGACCCATAAAATCTCCTGTATAATCAATAACTACTTCATTTATAGGCCAGCTTAAAAGCTGTGCCTGAAGGCAGCCAATTCTCTCCGCAAGGGTTAAAAAAGGTCCAAGCTTTGCCATGAGTTCGCCGGTAACAGAGGGAATATTTACAGCATTTATTATAGTTCCGTTTTTAAGATAGTCAATTATCTGTTCTGCGACTGCAACCGCAACATTGGTCTGGGCTTCCCGGGTAGATGCTCCAAGGTGCGGAGTACATACCAGGCGGTCCATTTCAATGATATTTGATTTGCCCGGAGGTTCAACTTCAAAAACATCAAGGGCTGCTCCTGCTACCTTACCTGATTTCATGGCTTCATAAAGATCATCTTCTTTAACAATACCACCGCGAGCGCAGTTTATAATCATAACGCCGTCCTTCATCTTATCAATAGCATCTTTATTGATAAGGCCGGTGGTCTCTTTAAGCTTTGGAACGTGCAGAGTTATGTAATCAGCTTTTTTGTATAATTCGTCCAGAGAAGCATATTCAAATCCTGCCTTTTCGATAAGTTCCGGTACAACAAAAGGATCATATATAATAACCTGCATTTTGAGTCCGCGTGCCCGATCTGCAACAATTGAGCCGATTTTACCAAACCCGATAATACCAAGAACCTTGTTATACAGCTCTCTGCCCTGCAAATTCTTTTTTTCCCAGCGTCCAGCCTTCAATGATGAAGTCCCCAATGGTATATTGCGTGTTAATGAAAGCATTAGAGCTAACGCATGCTCAGCAGTGGTAATGGCATTGCCACCGGGGGTATTCATCACAACTATACCTCTTTTCGTTGCCGCCGGTATATCCACATTGTCGAGACCGATACCTGCACGGCCTATGACTTTTAAACGGGTTGCCTTTTGCAGAAGATCCTCTGTTACTTTTGTAGCGCTCCGTATTACAAGGGCGTCATAGTTTCCGATGATTTCTTTAAGTTCATCCGGAGACAATCCAACATTAACATCAACATCAAAACCTTCTTTTTCTTGAAACATTTTAATTCCGGCTTCACCGAGATTATCGCTGATCAAAACTTTCATTATTTTCCCCCTAAAAGGTATTCTGCCATTTTATACCTGCCTGCCGGCAAGGCTATCAATCAATGCACGCAGGGAGCAAACCCCTGTAGCTTTGGGTTATCAATTAGCACGCCGAAAACGTACCACAATTTTAGGCACTTTAATATACTTTAGCTCACTTTAGGCACTTATAATATATTATTATTAGTAGTATGTAAAATATTTAATTTAAGCCATAAATCAATAAAGGCAACTTATTTTTGCTCTAAGTGTTGTTGTCTAAGTGTTTGACATGCGTAGTAGTTTATATATATGTAAATGCTCAGGTTCACAGTTCCCGGGTTCACGGTTAAAAGCCGACTAACCCTAAAACCTGAGTAGTTACCAAAATCCTTAATAATATTGTTATGGTAGATATCGTCAAAAAGTCTATTTGTTCCCATAATAACAAGTACTCGACGACTTGACGAGGTCTGTATGAAACTTGATATGGCTATGTTATCATGAATTGAAATTTATAGGAAAGGATAAGAAGAAATATGGAGAGAACATTATCAATAATCAAGCCGGATGGAGTTGGGCGCGGTCTGATAGGCGAAGTTATTAAAAGACTTGAAAGCAGCAATATGAAAATTATTGCCATGAAAATGCTGAAAATGACCAAGAAGCAGGCACAGGGTTTTTACGCTGTTCATAAAGAACGTCCATTCTTTGACAGTTTAACAGACTTTATGTCATCTGGTCCGGTTGTCGTAATTGTACTTGAGGGAGAGAATGTAATTTCAAAATACCGTGATTTAATGGGTGCAACAAATTACAAGGAAGCTGAGGAAGGCACTATCCGAAGAGATTTTGCTACAGATATTGAAAAGAATGTTGTTCACGGTTCAGACTCAAAGAAATCATCTGACTTTGAAATCGGTTACTTTTTCAACAGTTTCGAAATAGTTAACTGATGAAAAAGAAAGTAAATTTTGACAATATTTCCATTGTGTTGAAGCAGCCTCGATGTCCTGAAAATATTGGGGCTGCCGCTCGTGCCATACGCAATATGGGGATAGGCAGGCTTGTACTGGTTAACCCGATAAACTGCGATTTTGCCAAAGTTATGAAACTGGCTACCCATGCCGCTGCTGAAGTTGTTGAGCAAATAGAGTTTTATGAAGAACTTAAAGAAGCACTTTCACCTTATAGTTATGTTGTTGGAACAACCGCCAGGACAGGGAAACATCGTCTGTCTGTAAAGAATCCCTCAAAACTTGCTCAAAGCCTGATACCCATCTCAAGAGATAACAATATTGCCATAATTTTTGGCCCTGAGGACAGGGGGCTTTCCAACGAGGATATAAGATTCTGTGATGCCCTTGTTAATATCCCGACAGCGGACTTTTCTTCCATTAATTTAGCACAGGCTGTAATGATTGTTTGTTATGAAATATTTAATGCCGGTTGTACAGAAAGCCACAATTTTGTCCCTCGTCTTGCAACTCGTCATGAACTGGAGGGTATGTATGATCAGCTTAAAGATATACTGGTTAGGATAAGCTATATAAATAATAAAAATCCCGATTACTGGATGAACAAATTACGCCATTTTTTTACACGGTTACATTTGCAGGCCAGAGAAGTAAGTATTATCAGGGGAATATGCAGACAGATCGACTGGTATGGCAAAAAATGTTTCAATGATGGACAGAAGGGTTTGTTATGTCAACAAAACCCGCTTGAAAAGCGTTAAACTCGATCTCGTTGAAGATTCCGTACTCAAATTTCTGGTAAATTGTTTTTGACAATGAATGCCTGACTATTGTATATTATATTTTACAAAATAGACTTTTATGTTTTTATGTTCGGTATGGGTTCGTAAAAAATAACTTAGTCATTTGTGAGGTAGCAATGGAAGAGAAAAAAAGAGAGGATCAAAACGCGGATGTCATTACGTGCCAGGCGAAAAGCAGTTTTTCTGATTTTTGGAAGCTCGAAGACTACTGGGCTATCTGGCTTGGTTTTTTGTTGCTTATCATCGGTATTGTAATCTATTTCCCGCGGGGTCCCGCCGATATGCAGGAAACAATTGCCAACGCCAATGCCACATTGGAGGCGGAGTCGCAAAGGGCGCCGTTCAAGACCATTGCCTGGTATCAGGCTGTGGATGCTAAAACGGGACTTAAAGCGACCAGTTCCCAACTTGGAAAAAAAATAAAGAATTTCTTAAGCAAACCAAAAAAATGGAGCGCGAACCCTTTGAACGCCCTTTTTATAAATGAAGAGGCAGCAGAAGCAGTCAAGGCAAAAGCGATGGTCAAATACGAAGCCGCCCGGAAGAAAGGCGCCGCGGCTTTGGAAGGGGCTAAGGTTGCTGAAGACGCAGCATCTGCCGCAGGCTTTAATAATGAAACCCTCAATGCTGAAGCAAGCAATGTAATAGATGCATGGCGCGCTGCCCACACAAAAGCCTCAAAGGCTGAGTCTAAGATCGATGCCCATTCTTACAACCTTATACCTTCCCTTATTTGTCTTATGATTGCTCTGGCTGCCTTTTTTGGAATCGGATGGAAGGTTATGGGCAATTCGATGACAAAATTCATGGCGGGCTTTGTTTTTGTCTTTTTTATTGCTGTTTTAGCTTACATCGCAGAAGGCAATGCAACGATGAAAAATTACGGCATTGGATACGCTGCATGGGCCATTCTCTTTGGCCTTATTATAAGTAACACAGTGGGAACGCCCAGGTGGGTGATGCCTGCTGTTCAAACTGAATATTATATCAAGACAGGGCTCGTGCTATTAGGCGCTGAAATACTGTTTGGGAAAATACTCTTAATCGGTGTCCCGGGGATCTTCGTGGCATGGGTGGTTACCCCCACTGTGCTCATCTCCACCTATATATTCGGACAGAAGGTTGTCAAGATGCCGTCTAAAACGCTCAATATGACCATCTCGTCAGATATGTCCGTGTGTGGCGTCTCGGCAGCCATAGCCACTGCGGCCGCATGTCGAGCCAAGAAGGAGGAGCTGACCCTTGCCGTCGGATTTTCTCTGGTTTTTACCTCCATTATGATGATTGCTATGCCCGCTGTCATTAAACTGGTGGGAATGCCCTATATTCTGGGAGGGGCGTGGATGGGCGGAACTATTGATTCCACTGGCGCTGTGGCTGCTGCCGGAGCCTTTTTGAGCCAACGGGCACTTTATGTGGCTGCCACCATAAAGATGATCCAGAATGTCCTGATCGGAGTAATCGCTTTTGGCGTTGCTGTTTACTGGTGCGCGCGGGTTGAATGTGTCCCCGGGCAGAAAGTGAGCGCTATGGAAATCTGGCACCGCTTCCCCAAGTTCGTACTCGGATTTATCACCGCGTCTGTTGTCTTCTCTGTAGTGTATGAGTACCTTGGCAGTGATGTATCCCATGCTTTAATAGACCATGGAGCTATCAGGGGGCTGTCGAAGATTTTCAGGGGATGGTTCTTCTGTCTGGCTTTTGTCAGCATAGGATTAGCCACCAATTTCCGTGAACTGAAAAAATATTTCAAGGGAGGCAAACCTTTTATTCTCTACGTGTGCGGCCAGTCATTTAATCTGATGCTTACGCTTCTAATGGCATACATAATGTTTTATCTGGTCTTTCCGGAGATCACAGCACGGATTTAACCATGGAAACTGCAATAAGTCAAAGGGGAGTTGGGACGGGCTTGGGGCTGAGACGCTTTTTACCTCTAGCCTGGCGATGGGCTCGCCTGTTTCTGTGCGTACTCCTTATCTGGGCATTTATGTTCATTGCAGCCCCCTGGGTTGAAAAAACGCCGGCGGTGGAGCCAATTATTCGTTTTATTGATGAAAATTACATTGATGCCAGCGCGTTGTATTACACTGAGATAGAAGAGTTCTTCGAGGCGGAAATTCACATGGAAAACACGATGAATTTTGCGCCTCGCAGACATTCTGGATCTTTGTGATGTTCTTTTCCTACGCCCCCAGCCGCTTATAACATGTTATGCAGCATTGAGGCGTTTCTGACAGAATTTGCTCATGGCTTCTCGTTATATTTGGATTGAAAAACTCTCTGAATTCGGAGTATTCCTTTTTGTTCCAGATATGGGTTAAGCTTTCGTTTTGGATGTTGCCAAAGGAGATTCCTCTTATTGGAAAAGATTGACCTTTGAAAATGTAACATGGAGGATTACGGTCACCGGGTTCGCGATTTTCACAGAGAACCGGATCAATAAGAACGCATGGGACGACTTCGCCTTCAACATTGATGACGCATGCGTGGAGGATATTTTCGCGGCAGCGCAAAGAGGCATCGTCAAGGCGGGGGCCGTGATAGTCAAAGATGATGTTTTCACTGGCTGCTTTGTCTTTGATCTCCTTCAGTATACTGTTATAATCATTTATCTGTTTTGTATCGTTGAAGATCGCTTCTGCGGAAAGTTTCGGCTCAATGATCAAAGTCATGTTACTGGCTACTATCTGTTTTGCTCCCACCCTTTTTGCAAGGGGAAGAATCTCCTTGAGTTCATGAAAATTGGATCTGAGCATGAGATAGGCGAGATGCACCGCCGGGACATGGGTTTTTCTTTTAGCTTTTATCTTGCACAGCAGTTCAAGATTGGAAATGAGTTTATTAAAGTCGGTCCCTTTGCGGATCTGGTTGTGGGTTGTTGCGGTGGTGCCGGCGAGACTGATACCGATAATGTCCAACTCTAAATCAACCAACTTTCGGATGGTATCTTCAGTAAGAAGCATGCCGTTTGTAGTAAACCCGACGCATTTCCCTTGATCCTTACAAATTCGGATCATTTCAAAGATATCGTTATTAAGAAGAGGTTCTCCCCATCCCTGCAGGTAAACCATATCCGTATATTTGAGAAAAGGGAGCAATTTATGAAACAGATCTATTGACATCTGTTTGCCTGTCCAGCGGTTCCTCATCAGGGTATGGGGACAATAGATGCAGGCTCCATTGCAGTGGGTCGTTACTTCAACCTGGACCCAGTCCAGGGTTGGGCTCCCGATTTTGTCCAGTTGCTTTTTAAACCATTTAAACATGGTAACTACTCAGGTTGTTAGGTTCACGGTTTACGGTCAGGACTTTGTTTCCCGATAATTCATAAACATTTTTCTTGATTCTTTGATGGTTTCGTAAAAAGTCCGGCGAAATTTTAGTGACTACAATATATGGTGTATTTACTACTTTTACCATACCAACAAGTTGTGGTAGTAATTTCCAATTTTGACTTTTTACGAAACTGTCAATCTTTGTTCAGCTTCTTTTTTAGTTAAGCCTTTTTCAGAAGTTTTTAATGACTTTAAAACTTCTTTTACATTTAAAGAATAATGATTTTCACCCATTTCCTTTTTCACCTTATTTAATACTTCTCAGTAAAAATCCAGTGAATGCGAGATAAACTGCTACTAGAAAAATACCAAAACCAACAAAATGTAGTCCTCGGAACAGGCTATCCAACCCTAATGCCTTATCCCAAAAATAAAAAGAAATTACAAAATAAACCAAACAGCGCTTATTGTCAAAATGGGTCCTGCTAATCAGAATCTTCCCCTTCCTTCGAATCTCATACATTTCTGATATTACTGCCCCATCGTACCCCACCCCATTTATGAAGAATCTACCATTTACCTCCCCTGCATCTATGTATCGAGTCGAACCCTGTATCAGAACAGTTTAGGCATCCTTTAGCCCACGTGGAATCCCGAGTCCCCTTGCAGTATCATTTCCCAGGCCGGCAGGTATAATCCCTAATGCCGGATAATTGCCGGGCCTATCTTTATCTTGCATGCAAGCCCTTATCATGCCATTTACTACTTCATTGATGGTGCCATCACCTCCGATGGCAACGATCCGGTCAAATAATCCGGAGGCTGTGGCCTTTTCAGCGAGAGCTGTAGCATGGCCGGGTTTTGTGGTAATCTGGAATTCATAGGCAAGGCTGTCCCTTTCAAGAAGCGCCTTAAGCCTTCTAATACGCGGATTGAACCTTTCCTTTCCTGATTTTGGGTTTATAATGAAACAGAATTTCATGGGTTACATTTACTAAACTTTCACATTTTTGCAAAACCAAGTTAACGGTTTGAGGAGGCGTCATGAAAAAAGCTCTGGAGTCTCTTCGTTTCGTGTGCTTGCTAAGCGCGCTGCTTTTAGCTTCCTGTTCAGAAGAAACGTAAAGAATATTCAGCAAAGAGGACTTTTACTGGATTTCCCTCTGGCCAGGTTCAATTGCCTTCTAAGTCGAATCAGCCCTGCTTCGATCCGGGTGAACTCAACTGTTTTTCTATTGTAGGCGCCGATCTCCAGTCCCAGCTTAGCGGCCGCTTCAGTCACGACCGGCAGCGGAATAGGATCAGACTTACGCCAGTAAGGCCTCAGCTCTCGCAAAAATATGTTGACGGTGACTGGACCCACGCCATAAAAGGAGAGCAGCAGATTTTCCAGATCTCGGCGGTTTTTGGCCATGTCGTGCAGCGTTGTTACACTGCCGTTATATTGATCGAGCAGCATTTCGCAGTCACGCAATATCTGGGTCGATTTTCTCCCGTCGTAGCGCACGTAGCCACCTTCGCGCATGATCGGGTTAACGAGAAAATCCCAACCCGCGTCCAGAATCTTCCGTGGCCTTAGGAGACTGTAACGCTCGAATGTCCGGTAGGTGTTTTGGGCAATAGTTTCGGATATCCGCCCGCCGAAGAGCAGGCTGGCAAGGAACCACTTGAAGTATTCCCGCTCCTTATTCTCTCGCAGAGCGATGCCCAGTTCTTCGGAGTACAAGGGGCTCTGTTTTAACTCGTCTATAGTGATCGTCATGGCGACGCCTCTTTGTGATGGGTCGCATGCGTTTCCAGGTGGCTCAGGCGAATGCCCCCAAAATTCACATTGATTCTTTATCCAACAAATCGAAAGTTGCTTGAAAAATTTGGAAAAACCTGAAAAACACTGGTTGTGCGTAACTCATTCAGAGTGTCAAAAATCCATCAGGGGCCAAGCTTGTCGCCAACATTACCATATTGATATCACGATGGTCCATCCAGCTTTTTGCTTCTCTGCTAGTGTGTTCGAGCCAAAAGTTCTCAATTATTTCAATCAACGGCGTGTATTGCATCAACATCTCAATGCGCTTACGTAATGGAAGACTCTCCTTGAAAAAGGCCGGTTTTTCCTCAATTAATCCATGTAGCTTTTGAACCGCCCGCGTTCCAATGGACAGTCCGAGTTCACGAAATGCAAGACGGTAATCAACAGGAAGCTTCAAGGGATTCATTCTTACGAAGGATTCCAGCCCCATTAGGGAAGAATCCAACAAAGTCTCCAGCAGGTCAGTCTGTTCAAAATAACTGCTAACAATCATTTGCGCCACTTTGTAAGCGTCACATAAAAGACCGCCGATGCCGAGTGGGTCATCTGTGCTCCAGCTTTTTCCTTTGCAAATATTGGCCATGTCGGTGATCTCCTCGTTGAGATCTGGATACAGTGATTTTTTCGAATCGTCAGCTACACACATCTGAAGTTGAGTGTATGTGATGAATCCGTCGAGAGGATCGTGCTGTCCCATGGATTGTACGAGAGGACGGGAGAGGTCTATGCTCATTTTCCAGTATATGCATTTCTGACCTCCGAAAGAAGGAACATAGGTAAACTTAGCGTGGGCCGTTTTAGCAAGCTCTATAGCCCACGTGTTGTAAGTTGTATCTGTAGTGACTCGGCTCATACGATTGAGAGCGTGCATCCATTTCGTTAGGTAATGGTAGTATTGCCCATCACGATCCCATTCCAAATTTTCGTCAAAGGGATCAGAAGGGCTCCGTTCGTTCATATTCTTACCGATCCTCAAACCACCCTTCGTAGGATGCATTTTGCCATCCTGCTCATCGAGGCCACTGATCCAACCGGTTCGTGAGTCGTTCTCACGATAGCGGCCGAGTATGTTATGAACCTGATCTACCAGCAGTAACGCGAGATTCTTGTATTTGTCATCACTCGTTTGAAGATAGAGATCCAAGAAGTTGCACACAGCAAAAGCGTCGGTCCACAAGTAGCGCCGTGGAGCCTTTCTGGCCGGTGAAAGCCCGGTCAGATTGGCAAATTCAGTCATGATTTCATGGACCATAGAAAGCGACGTGTTTTGTTTCATCTTTTCTCCAAAGGTGGTTAATGTAATACTAAAACCTTAAAATTTTGAATGTTAATGAACTCATACCTCATCGGCTCCGCAATGACTTCATTCTACCTTTTTAGACCCCTTTGTCAATTCTTAAGTAATATATGAAGGGGTGACCCTGTAATCCATCGATTTCTGTTTGCCCATAACAAGTTAGTTGTGATATTATATATTTTAAGACTTTCTTGCCTGAGAAAAAATGTCACGTTTTTCAAGGCCTCGGAACTGGTATTTCATTGGAGGAGACAATGTCGTTCGAATTGAGTGAGACCATAAAAACCATTTTGAAGGCTGCAAATAACCTCAAGAATGTGGGTAATATCTTGCGGGAGTGTGAAAAGCTCAGAAGTGATCTTAACAGGAACGCATTTGTTATGGAAGCCCGCGTTGACAAGCTGGATAACACCATCAGCAAACTGAAAGGTCTCCAGGAGCTCATCGCAACGGCAGGCCAGTGGAGGGAAAGGCTTCTCACTGAAGCGCGCCAGGCTCAGGAGAGATTTAAGAATAGCATCGCAGCGGAGCTGGCAGAGCTCCTTAAACCTCACGGCCTTGAGATTATAGGAAATTTTCCGGAACTCACGTGCGGCATACTTACCCTCCTCTTTTCCTTTGAAAAAGGTGGGTCAGTAAAGATCTACTATGGGCCGAAGATAAGCCTTCTCAAGAAGGTCTCGGTTGAGGCGGCAAAGATAGCCGAGGCTGTTATTTCCCTCGTCAAAGAGCTCAATGATCCTTCACTTGATGATGAACAATTTATCAAAGAGCTCTATATGGCGTATACACGCGCATTCGTAAGGGAGGAAGGGAGGAAAAACGAAGGGGAGCAGCTCCCTGCTGCTCCGATTGGCGTTGTCATGCAGGAGATAGCCTTTTTAAAGCAAAAGAGGAGCTTCCGCATAGACCCGAAAAAGGAGAATTTCACCTCATATGGCAGGGTTAAATTTTCATATGATCTTGCGAGACTTAAGACCAGAAGATGCGGGAAAAAGGAGCTTCGCCTTGTTATTGCCTCCATGGAACAGACAAAGAAGGAAGAAACAAGCCTCTGGGTGCCAAAAATCCCGCAAGGGGATGGGACCCATTATGCGTTTGTAGTATTTGGCTAATTCGATAGTATAGGAACTTCCATTTTGGACGTAGAAGCCGGTTACGTGTAACTTGCAACTGAAAGGCTTTCCCATGATCGGACTCACCCGGACCATTGCGAGACAGATTATAGAAAGGGTAGGCTCATCCGGGTCCCCGCCTGAGTGGGGTTTCCAGTTTTTTACAGCAGGCCTGGACTGGCACCTGGAAATCCTTGAAGAGGATTACCTCAAGACATTCATCAAAGAGGGTGGCGCTTCATTCAAGATGATTGTGGGGACCTACGGTGGCGGAAAGACGCATTTTCTTTACAACATCAGGGAGCTTGCCTGGAAGAACAACTACATTGTAAGCTACTGCTCCTTGAGTCCTGAGGAATCGCCCTTTTACCGGCTGGAAAAGGTCTACAAAAGCGTTGTGGAAAACCTCATGTATCCGCTCACACCCGAGGAACTCTTCTCCGGAAGAGAAAAAGGTATAGAGGCTTTTTTAAAGCTCCTTTACGAGGATGCAAGGGAGTCGTTTGACAGGGAAACGACCGATAATGAGATGCTGGTGGAGCGTCTCACCGATTATGCCGCCGATCTTGTGAAGGGAATAGAGAGTGTTAATTTTACAAGGGCCATAAGGGAAGCATTCATAGCTCTTACCGAAGGAAATGACACTGATTTTGAAGATCTTATCCAGTGGATAAAGGTCGAAGGCTATGACAGGCACATCCACCGGCGATTCGGAATCCTTCAGCCCATCGATAGGGGGCAGGCCTTTTCCGCTCTCCGTTCTCTGATTCAATGGATAAGAAATCTCAGATACAACGGCCTTGTGATCCTCTTTGATGAGGCCGAACAGGTGCCGAGCCTCACCTCAAAACAGCGAGAACTGATGCTGAATAACATCAGGGAGATCATCGATGAGTGCGGACATGCTGCATTTAAAAACGTTATGATATTTTATGCCATTCCCACTGAAGCGTTCTTTGAAGGGAAGTCCGGTGTTTATGAGGCCCTGAAACAAAGAATAGCCACTGTCTTTGACTTTTACAATCCAACAGGAGTTAAAATAAACCTTGAACAACTCGGACAGGAACCAGAGCCCCTTCTCAAAGAAATTGGGAGGAAGCTCCTCCTCATTTATGAGACCGCATTCAAGATCAGCCTTCCAGAAAAAAAGTGCGAGGATGCCATTGCCAAGATCGCCCATGCCGCATATGAGCAAAGATTTGGAGACATAGGTTACAAGAGACTCTTTGTCCAGGCTCTCATAAGGGGATTGCATTTCCTGCGGCACGAACCTTCTGCTCAGATAACCGAGACCTGGGCCTTTGACATGGTTCAGAAATGATAATGGTCAAACCCGGTAAAGCAACCACGGACGATATCATGGTCATTGAAGCTTTCAGGCTCGGTATCGTTCCGTACAATGCCATTGAAGCATGGACACAGGGACGCTCAAGGGAATTGGCGAGCATAAGGGAATGGCTGAATGATCTGGGCCAGGGAACCCTTATTATCGAAGGCCCTTATGGAAGCGGTAAGACCCATTTTCTCCACCACCTTTACGCTGCTGCCATAAGGTCTCGATATGCGGTATCACTAACCGGTCTTGATCCCTCTGAGTCAACCGCTGCATTTCCAAAAAGGATTTACCGACGGATTGTGAAAAATCTCAAGGTACCGATCGGCGACGAACAGGTTGGATTCAGGGCTTTAATGCGTATCATTGCTGAGAACATAGACAGTAACCCTGTTGCCGATCATCCTTATTTCGGAGATCTCATCAACGAACTCCGCAACGGTGATCTCCAAGAAAATACCTGGGCTTGGATCGAAGGCAGAGAGGCTGTCAAAGGAAAATACGGGACCCTCTGGGACTTTACCACCGTTGCTAATATATACTGCCACATGCTCAGTTGCATCGGCTGGCTTATAGTGAAGGTCCTTGATTTAGACGGATTTTTGATACTCTTTGATGAGGTTGAGACCACAAAGAGTATGTCCTATCAATACCAGTTCGTGAGAGGGCTCAATTTCTTCAGGGGGCTCTCTATGGTAGCCAATGACGAACCAGTACTTCTCGAAGAAAAGGTAATAAAAGATGTAGTGAGAAAGGGGAAAGAGACGGGACTTGTCTATTCGGGGCATTTTCCAATCCCTTATCTTTATCGTATCCCGTCTTATCTCAAGGTGGTATTTGCTATAACACCAGCGGTTTTGACCAGTGAGTTCCGCAAATGGCGCAGCACGGTTCCGCTCCTTGAGCTCGATTCATTGGGTGTCGATGATCTGCGCAGATTGTTCGACACATTTGTTAAACATTACCAGAAGGTTTACGGGATCCATATTGACCCTTCTGACAGGAGGCACTATTTCAGAATCCTCCTTCAGCGATGCGGCTACACCTCAACGCGCATATTCATCAAGTCTATGGTGGAACTCCTGGATTTCATCAGATTCTATCCCCAGACCAACACAGAGGCAATCCTCGGTGAATGAGGCAGAAATTAAAAAGTTGCTCAAACGGGTCTATGGCGCTTTTTTCGGAAGCTTCGGAAGGTTAACCCCTATACAGTCAGCCTTGATACCGCCCCTCATGCAAGGGAAGAATGCAGTTGGTGTCTCACCTGCCGCGAGCGGAAAGACAGAGGCCGCTCTTGCCCCTATTGCAGAGAGGATACTCACAATCGGCAGACAACCTCTCAGCATCTTATACGTGGCCCCTACAAGAGCCCTTATCAACGATATCGAAAAAAGGATCAGGGAACCACTTTCATCTGTCGGCTTGAGTCTTTCGGTGAGGACAGGAGACAGGCCTGAGTTGCGCACCATACGTCCTGAAAACGTGCTTATTACCACCCCTGAGTCGCTTGACTCTCTCCTCTGTCGCTACCCCCGCATATGGAAGGATACAAGGGCTGTCATCCTTGATGAGATCCACTTGCTCGACAATACCTATAGGGGTGATCAATTAAGGATAGTGCTTCGCCGCTTCGAAAAATGGCACACCGAAAAAGCCATCCAGTACTGCGCACTGTCGGCCACAATCTCACAACCTGCAGATATGGCAGGCCGTTACTTTGAATCGCCGACGGTCGTAAGAGCCGGTGCAATGAGGGAGGTCTTCGTTCACTTATTCCCGGATATGGAGGGAGTGATCCAATTCTTGAGACAGAATAAGCACCATAAGGCCCTCATCTTTTGCAACAGCCGCAAGAATGTTGAGGAGCTTGCCCTCAGCCTAAAAAGTTTCTGGCCCCGGGACAGGATCCTGGTCCACCATGGAAGCCTTTCCAGAAAGGAGAGAGAGTCTGTAGAGGAGGCCATGCGCATCTGGCAGTGGGGCCTGTGTATCTGTACAATGACCATGGAGCTGGGCATAGATATCGGGAATATCGATGCAGTAGTTCTCTATGGCCCACCACCCACTCCCTCGGCCTTTATTCAGAGAGTGGGGCGTGGGGGCAGAAGGGGGAATGAGATGCTCGCCATCGGCTGCTACAGAAATGATCCTGATGAGAGAGCACAATTTGAGGTATATTCGCGTATGGCCAAAAAGGGGGTAGTTGAGGAGATTGAGTACACGGCTGACATCTCGGTCTGTGTTCAGCAGGTATTTTCTCTCCTTTACGGAAGGCCTGGAGGTTTGAGATGGGATGACATGCGGGATATACTTTCCCCGCTTTGCGAGACAGATACCTTTGAGGCCATATTAGTCCATCTTGCGGATCTCGGCTTTGTCGAAGAGTCCCTCGGCAGGTATCGGGCCACCACAAAGCTCATGGATATGGGATACAGAGGATTTATCCATTCGAATATCTCCCAAACCCGAGATTTTCGTATTATGGATGCTGACACAGGAAGGGTAATAGGAGAGTTATTCATTGAGGCCGCTGTGGGGTCCCATTTTCTCCTCTCTGGCAGGGTCTGGCAGGTTCTTCAGGTAAAAGCTAAACAGAAGACGGTAATTGTTGGCCACGTCGGACCGTTAGATAGTCAGGCTCACTTTACCCAAAGGTACTCCTGCGGTGCATTCTCCAGATACCTCCCCAGAGAATTAAGGCCGACCGGCTTTTAATAGCCTGGGGAAGAGGTAGTAGAAAAGGAGGGAAGCAGATGGAAGGTATGAGAATCTGGCTTTTCTGGACCGGGGACGCCCTTTACATTTCCATATTTACAGTTTTAGTCTTAAGGATCGATGAGATTGTAGCCATTTTGTTGTACTATTGTCTCTCCTTGCTTTACCGACTGACTCACCCCTGCCAATGAGAGATTGAAGAACCCTGCAGCAAGCTGTAGGGAATCTTCGACTGTAAGGAATTCTGTCAATTTTTTGATTCGCTCGCTAACCCCGCAGCAAGCTACGGGGAATGCGCTCGCTGTTTCAGTTCAAGCACCTTGCTATTTGAGCCATACCAATTACCAAGGTCTCTTACCGCCCAATAGCACAACAGGCTTTTAGCCTTAACGTGCACAAAAATCATAATTGCGAAACTGTAAATGTAAAGGATGTCCCCAAAGTCCCAACTATTGCACTAAATCAAACAGGCTTCTTTGCCTTGGAATAGGCTTTCTTTCTTTCTTTCTTTTTATTTATTTGGGCTTGGTCAATTCCAAAATATTTGTCAAGCTTTCGCAATTCTCGCTTTGGAATAACCTCCCGCATTTTGGGAAGGCGTAAATGTGTCCTGGCTATTTTTTGATGATGACGCCGATTTTCGAGACACCGCCATGCCGGTTTTCCTCCCCATTCACCACACTCAACTGCCCCACCACATTTTGTACAGACAACTATTCCACCTTTAATGGTCGGCTCATCGATACTCCGTGTATAGCAGTTGTTTTCTACACACTTCCAAAAATATGGTTCGTGCTTTCCTTCACTGGCCACAACTTCGCTTCCACAATAGGGGCATGAAGGAGAGCCAGCCCCATACTCTCCTAAAAGCTCCTCAAGACGTAAGGTACGTGCAAAATCTTGGACAACACTTTGATTGGCCCTGCGCTCCATTACCTCTTGGGTGTTACTAAAACTTAACGGGTTAAGAGAGCCAGACCACAAAATGCCATCGTCAATAAAAATGAGCTTTTCGTGCATTCCCTGCTTGTGAATTACTGCTATTCCCCAATCGGAGAGGGTTTTTTCCAACATCCGGTACCCGGGCAATTCGGATTTTTTTCGGTTGCTATGCGCTTTGGTCACTATGTAAATTTTGACTCCGTGCTCAAGGGCTGCTCTAAGTTGAGGTTCTATTTGGCCAAGTCGATTGGTTGTAATAAAAGCAGAAAAGACAACAATTCGACTCTTGGCTCTATCGATATCCCCACGAAGAATCGGATAAAAATGTTCGTGAGTTACAACAATCCGATCTACATCAGGCTCAACCTCACCACCCAAGACTTTTGATTGGGCCTTTGCTGCCTTGGCAGCGAGTCCGGCAGGGACAATATCTTTGGCATCGACTGAAGGATAACGAGAGCGAAGAAATGGAATAAGCTTATTTCCGATGAAAGCCCGCTTGGCATGTTTGAAAATGTAATTGAAATCTCCTACAACAATAAGACGACGCTTGGCTCGAGTCAGGGCGACGTTAAGTAGACGAATAGCCGTTTGATCATAATCGGGAATAAACATTCCCACCCGCCAGTGTGGTTCATCGCAGACCAGGTCTAAGATGACAACATCGGCTTCCGAGCCTTGAAAGTTGTGTGCCGTTCCCGCAATTACTTCACCATCTAACCCCTCCTCACGCAACAACAGACTCAACAATTTGGCATGTGGCCGATAGGGACAGACCAAAAGTGCTCGGGGTCTTTCACCTTCCTGCAACTTGGGACGATTCTTTCTGAGAAGTTGTTCCACAAGTTCAACACAAATAGTGGCAGAAAGGAAGTTGAGTCGACTGGAACCTCGCCCCTTTGCTACACTTGTTACCCAAGCGCCAACGCAACCTGTATCAACCAAGAGTACCGGATTGTCGTACCCCCAATCTTTGCGATACCATCCATCCAAAGAATCGTCCTTTTCTGTCTCCGGTCCGTCCTTCAGTATATTATCATAAACTAAGGTATTAGGTATTGCACTTATATCCGGATGCATCCGAAACTGTTCACAAAGCTTTATAAAATATGGAAATGATACATTGGAGTTCGAAAGTCCGGCTTTATCAAAGATATCTGTGCCAAGCCATTTTTTCGCGATATCATGGTCTGACAACACAATTGGAGGCAACTGTTTAAAATCCCCAACCACAACCGCATTTGCGTCAGAGAGACTGGCTGCCACATAAAGGGCTGGTATCGGAGCCATCGACGCCTCATCCAGAATGACTGTATCGAATCGTCGATTTTGGATAGAGTCCCTCAGGTATGCTCTTGTTAATGTGGTGGCGACAATTGTTGCTTCGGAAATCACCAATTCCTCAACTTTTTTAAGGATGTCCTCTATCTCTCTGATTTCTGTTTGAAATGCACGAATACGGTCGTTCAGTTCGCTCCTCTCGGACTTTAGATTTTCAACATCCGCTCCCTCCATCTCGGTTTGTGCTTTCTGGTATGCGGCCCTGATTGCATCAAACATTTTCCGTATTGGCCCTCGACCTTCTATAGTTAAGCCCATTTCCCGCAAAACCAGAAGTCGCGAACTCACTAACTGATTTAACTCTTGGCTATGTGCTGCATATTGTCGTTGCAGACTTTCTATCTGAGCTTTTGTATATTTGGTTTCCTTCTGGTATTCAGCGTATTGGGCCAAAACCTCCTCCGGCAGGGCAGAATATTTTTCTTTGAATTCTTCAAGTACGGTAATTGTTTCTGCCTGAGCCTTCTGGGATGCCTCAAAGTAGATTTTCTGGTTGGATATTTCCTTTTGGCCGAAATTTATCTTTTTCTTAAGATTTCGGACGACATCCCTTTGGATTTGAACCCTTGGGACATTCGCGTATGGCTGCAATTGATTGGTGAGTTCGGCAACTTCTTCAAAAAGTTTTATGGCTGCCAGCAAGGTGGTTGTAGTATCATCCCATTTTTGCTTACTAACCTGTAATTCAGGCCGAAGTTGTTCCACTATCCGTTTTTGTGTCTCGGGGGAAGGAAGTTTCCGCCAGCGACGCATAAGAAATCCCACAGAGGTCGTTTCTACATAAAGCTTTTCGGATTCGGCAAGCTTCGCCTTAATTGCCTCATAAGACTTTTGGGCCTTTGCTGCCTCGGCGCTTGCCCTTTTTTTCCGGGAGCCTTGTTCTTCAAGGGACGGCAGTTTACTTAAGCGTGTTCGATGAGGTTCAATTGCTTCTGCTTTTGCCAAAAGTTTTTCTGCGCCAGAAAGGTTGGAAATGTTAGACTCCAGTTGTTTCTTCAACTGAACTATATGAGCATTCGCTTTTTCTATTTCCTCGTTAATTTTTGAGAGCCGAGCTTGTCGCTTTCGGGCTGTTTCGGCATCCTTGTTAGCAAGGAACCAGAATTCACTTAAATCGACAAGCCTATAATGCTTGGTCTGTACCTCTTCAAGATTTGCCTCCACCCTCTCGAGTTCCTCAAGCTCTTCTGCCATGGCAATGGTGTCCCTTTCTGCCACACTTAGCCACTCGCAAATGTCAATTTGTCTGGATAGTTTCTTGACTTTGGCAGAAACTTCAACGCAATCCAACTCTAAGGCATCGCGTCGTTTTGTTAGCTCTTCCGACCTTCGTGTTACGTGTGTTTTAAGCAGAAGGTCGGGAAAGTCGGAAAGACGTTTGTCTTTAGGTTCGCCAACCCGCAACACTTGCCCTTTTGCCAACTGCTCAGAATCCAATGCATCACCTATGTACATTATCGCCTGATCAACGGCAACATTAGTATGGGAGACGAGAAGGACTGAGCGCCCTCGACGATAGAGATGTTCGCCAATTGAGCCTATAGTACGAGATTTTCCGGTTCCGGGCGGACCCCAAATAAAGGTGGCGTTCCGCCCCAAACTTGACCTTACAGCCTGTTGTTGTTCGGGGTTGAGCCCAGGCAAATTGACCGAATTCGTACTTCCTGTTATCTCTATATTTCCCAAGATTCGCTCTCCCACCGGGTTTGCAACGTTGGCAAGTGCCTCAATGCGCTTGATAAGCTTGCGCATAAGGTGGGCCAGATTGCTCTGTAAACGTGCGGAAGGAACAAAAGTGCCCAAGTCAATGGAAATGCTTATGGTAATGGTCATGCCATCTATGGAAATGATGATAACTTCGAGGGGGGAGCGGCCTTGAATGTAAAGGTCGCCAGGGGTATCGCCGGGGAGGTTAAGCACATTCTCTACATCGAATACATACTGAAAGCTTGCCCCAACTTGGGCAATTCTGCGGCCATTGATGAGTGGCACAGCATTGCTTGAGGCATTTCTGCGGGAAGCTTCAATTTCTTCTTGCAGTGCTGTGCGAAATTCAGCGAGCTTGCCACTAAGTTGAACTTCCTCCTGCTCAACGCTTTCCTCTTCGGCAGACATGCGGCTCGCCTCCATTCTAATTTGTACTACCGTTAAAATGTGATAATAAATTGCTTATTGATACATTCGTCACATTATTTTCAATCACCTTTTTGCAAGGTGTCAGGCCGAATTGTTTTTTTGGAGATTTTGGTTTCATGTTTCGCCGTTGTGGAAATCAGCAACGCGGCTTTTAGCGTCGGCTGAATTTATTTGTTGGACTCCGTTTTTTCAATACATGCATCAAGGAATTGGCGACCAAATGAAGTCAACTCTATACTCGCATATTCTGACCAAGGAAACGCTTCATCGGGATCATGTGGATCAAATTTAGTATCACCAGCCATGACCTGGTTAAAAATGCGTAAACGGAGGAGATTATCCATATATGCATCCGATCTTTCGAGAAATGTGACACCGGCTTGCTCGCACCAAGATTTAAACTTGAGCCTAACTAATTCAATTGCTTCTCCTTCACCCGTCGAATCTTCACTGATATGAGGCCAGTCCTCATGACACTGTGCTATGTACCTAAGAATTTTTGCTTCATCCGAAGTGAGTTGCTGGATAATTGTAACGAAAGATGGATGAGCAACAGAGTCGGATGAATCCATCGTAGAGGCCAATAGTGAAGCATACAATTCTTTTAATTCTGGTTCGTCCTTGGCAAAAATCAATTGAAAAACAAGCGGTCCAGCTACCGATAGCGGTGGTGTTTCGATTCTTTTTGTTTTCCTGTCAGCGAGAATACGGGTAACTCGTATCGTATCGAAAGCCACTCCTTAATTTGCCCGTATCCCCATATCCCGGCTTCCAGTGGAGCGAGTGATATCCTTACCGCGTTAGCGATTGTGGCAAGACCATCTCCAATCTGCCGAGCGGCAGGTTGCAGCATGTCTCGATAGACTTCTGGAACCAGCTCACCCAATCCGAGTGCCTTTGCTGCATCAATTATCTGTTTTTCTTCTTCCATCAGTGTCTCTGAGCCTCGCTTCGGATAACCTGGACAAAAAGCGCCAGCTTTTTGGATCAGAGTTGATCCGATTGTTGGACAACTTTTAAATCCGCCGGGCTGAAATCGTTCGGATTCTCCAAGAACGCCTTTATCTTATGCTTAAGTTTGCTCATTGAAACATTCGGATATACATATTTTGAAAGATAACTGGTTATGCCATCTTCACTCTCAAGAAAAACCATTGCGCAAAGGCCATAGTAGCAAACAATTTCTTTTGCGTCAGAGTGGATTTGATCAAAGTCAATTTGAGGAACCAAACTGATAATTTCTTCAAATATGTCATTGCTTTCCTCCCCCCGCTCAGCAACTACTGCCCAAAGATCACAAATAAGGTCACTTTTAATTTTCGAGGATTGAGGGATAAGATCGTTACCTACTTTTAGAACGATTCGGCTTGCACCGTGTCCGTTTTTCTCTCTTAGACTGTAAGCAACATCGAGAATCATTTTCTCTGGGCTTTCAGACTTGAACCCATTCCCAAGTACATCTAATAGATAAAGCAATGTTTCCCTATCTTTCTTTCGATGCCAGGGCTTTGGACTGTGGTCAAACTTATAAAGACCATAAAGAATTCCTTTTAGAAGATGCTCTTCTCGAAGTTCTACTTTTTCCTTCTTTTCTATGGCTTCAAGCTCGGCACCCCAGAGAAAGAAAGGCAGATAGCCTTCATATCCTGGAACAAAAAAACGCTGTGCCGTGCGACTGTTTGCGCCACATTCTTGCCAGATAATGCTATATCTCTCGGGGGCCATCATTCCATCTCCTAATTTTTTGTCTTGCCCATGGTAACCAGCGGCGCCTATAAACTTGCCCGAAAGGCCGCCGCAGTTCTCGCCGTCTGGTTGCCCCTGTTGTTGTGTGCCGGGCACGGCACATGTTCTTAAAA
>JAJSZT010000012.1:40000-66059 GCA_030272815.1 Deltaproteobacteria bacterium | reverse complement strand
CGTGTAGTGGGATTCAGCAGAGGGCGGTAAGCCAGGGAAACGAGCCGTGAACACCACGGAGGACTCACCCCGGTGAAGGCCCGAACGGTACCACCTGCCGAATGGCAGGGGTAAATGAGAGAGGTTAGTAGGAAGGAGCTTCTAATGAGATCATTGCAACAGCAGAAACAGCTTGAGCTGAACTTAGGGCCGGTGGCCGAAATGCCGCCGAGTTACCGTTTTGAAGAGTTCATTGCGTCGCACCTATCTGAAAGCCCGACAGGACAGATTCGGCTCATGGAGTCAATCCTTGAGCGGAACAACATGAAACGCGCTGTTAAGCGAGTCATTAAGAACAAAGGTGCTCCAGGTGTGGACGGCATGACTGTCCGCAAGATCAAAAAGTACCTTAAACGTCATTGGAGCAAGATCGAACAAGCATTGCTGGATGGGACATATTCTCCCATGCCGGTAAAACGCAAGGAGATCTCCAAGCCTGGAGGAATTCGTTTGTTAGGAATTCCCACCGTACTTGATCGGGTGATCCAACAGGCCGTGGCCCAGGTGCTGAATCAGATCTGGGATCATACGTTCTCCGAATATAGCTTCGGATTCCGGCCGAACCGGTCACAGCATGACGCCATTCGTCATTATCGTGAATATGTCCGATGCGGCTACCGGTTTGTGATAGATATTGACCTGTCCAAGTTTTTCGACCGAGTTAATCATGATCGGCTTATGTCGCGTCTGGCAACTCGGATCAAAGACAAACGAGTGCTGAAACTCATTCGGAGTTTTCTCACGTCGGGAATAATGATTGGCGGTCTTGTAGAGCCATCGAGGGAGGGAACTCCGCAAGGAGGCCCGCTTTCGCCTTTGCTATCCAATATAGTGCTTGATGAATTAGATAAAGAGCTTGAGTCGCGCGGATTATGCTTTGTCCGTTACGCTGACGACAGTGTCATTTTTGTAAGAAGCGAACGGGCAGGGAGACGAGTGATGGAGAGTGTCAGCCGCTTTATCGAAAAGAAATTGCGGCTGAAGATAAACAGGCAAAAGAGTGCTGTGGGTCGACCATGGGATCGGAAATATCTGGGGTTTTGTATGACCAATTCACGCAAAGCCCCGAAGATTCGTATCCATTGGAAGACGATCAAGCGTTTCAAAGAGCGGGTACGAGAAATTACGGCCCGACGCCGGGGGCGAAGCATCAGCCAGGTAATCAGAGAGCTAAATACGTTTACGCGCGGTTGGTGGAATTATTACGGTATTACCGAGTCCTATAACCGACTGCGTTCCTTAGCTCACTGGATCAGACGACGCCTTCGGGCGGTTATCTGGAAACACTGGAAGAATCGAAGAACCCGCGTGCGCGAACTCTTGAAACGGGGTGTTACCCGAAATTATGCTGTAACCACCGGCTGTGCCCGAAAAGGCCCCTGGCGGATGAGCAAAGTTAAATGGGTAAATATCGCCTTGCCCGATGCCTACTTTTCATCACTGTGTCTTTTGTGCCCCTGGATCTGAACCTGCCTGGAATCAGCCGAATCGCGCAGTACGGACCCGTATGCTGCGTGGTGTGGGAGGGGCGCCCTGTGAGGGGTGTCCCTATCCCGATGTGTGGCGACTTTGAAAACCTTTGCGGTTTGTTATAATCAGACTTCATGCAGCAGCGATTGCCATTGGTTGTAGCGATATGATCGGAATGGCTTCAACAATTGAAGGGGTATACGTTGACAGAGAAAGAATGTCGCTTACCGGTGGACGCAAAAGAATATAAAGTACAATTTCTCTCAGTTCCTCAGATAGTTCAGATAGACTTGTGAGAGGAAAACTACGCGGGCCGACTTCGGTCTTCTGAGCTAAAAGGGAGTATTCCAGAAAGGTCAGACCTATCGCTTTTCGCTCATTTATGTTGATGCGCAGCAAAATGTGTTCATTTAACTCGATACCTGTCGCTTTCTCACCAGGCTCAAATGAAACATACAGGGTGTCGCTTATTTCATCATAGTTGAAGATTGGCTTTTTCATAGTCATGCCTTTATCCTATCCCTTTCTGATAGGCGGTTACAATGTAGTTGTTGGTAACTGGTTTACCCGCTTGGCCTTCGCTAAACCTGAATAGCACAATAGCGATAATGTGCGTGTTGTTCTCTGCCAAACCATCAAACGCTTTAGCGTATCGGTATTTTTGCGGGTTTAAGGAGTCTTGTTTCCGCTTGCCCGATTGAATTGTCTCTTTCAGACGTTCCTCATACGCCTCCATTTCGGGATGGTTGAACGGTTCAATAATGTGTTCCCATCGTTCATGAGTCAAAAAAATGTCATTGCCATAACGGTCGCGAACTGCCCAACGCCTGCCAGCAATCATAATGTTCCTTCTGACATAAATTTACCAACTAATTATTGGCTGCACTGCAAAAAGGTCAAAAAGTCAGCATTGAACTACTTTCCCTGAAGCGAAAGGGGGCCATAGATTAACCTAAAATTAGATTTTTGCAGTGGTGCCATTGCTATATTTAAAAAAATAATATCACAAAGAGTTTATCCTGTCGAACTATAACCACCATCCTACGGTTTTTCCGCAACATAGCAAACCCCGATGCATTGGCCACATAAGGAAAACTCCCGAATGCTCAAGCCACTCAACAAGTGATTATATAGTTTCCTGATATCTACCATGATCTAAAATAGTTGACAACGGATTTCCTTCCTATGTTACGCTATTTCTATCAGGATATCATTCATCCAGGCGTGATAAACAGAAAGCAGGATAATCTCACTATGATTCAAATTACTGCCGATCTTGCCAAGCTGTACACCTCTTTTATGGAACAAAAGGGTCTGGAGACTGACCAGGAATGGTACATCCTATGGCAAGAGCGCCGCATATGGACGCACTGAGCCAGACATTTCTTCTTCTGATACTAAAAAAAGTGGCGTTTAAACAAGCAGTTTTCTCTGGTCGTAAAACAATACCCCAGACCAGTAAACCAGGTTCTGACACCAATATGGCACCCGGGCAGAGCGGAGCTGACTGGACTGAGATATTCAATGAGTTGAAAAATGCCGTCAAGATGCGGCATTATTCTCCAAAGACCTTAAAAACATATTCAGGCTGGGTTCGCAAATTGCAGGGGGACGTTAGTTTATAACTTCATTATGTGTCAAGGAGCGAAAAATTGTTTCTATTAACCACCTGCTCACCCCGTTTAATTGCCATACTTACTGCTGGCTGAGAAATGGAAAACTTTTGGGCCAAAACGCTTTGGCTGATTCCAATCTCGCGCATGGCCCAATAACATACAACACTACGAGCCTCCACTACTTTTTTATATTTGCCCGGTGATGGGACCTCATTACGTTCTAAATCCATTAATTCCGATACGCAGTCAACCACCTTGTCATTACAGGCAATACTGCCTGAAAATACCATCCAGCATGGGGTGCAATTCCTCCTGTTAACTTATTTTTTGATGAAGGGCTGACGGTGGTGGCATCATTAAGGAAATTATTTATTTCTCTCTCGCATTCTGAAGCGCTTTCTGGATACCAGCTTCCTGCAAGTATGGCTTTCCTGACTTTCATATGTTTCACCCCCTTCTTAAACCTAAAGCGAACGATTTTTTGCCAAGAAATTTACCACATTTTAATCTTATTTGTGCAATAAATATCTTATCAGAAATTGACATATTATATATTAGATAATATTGTTGAATGAGGGATAAGCGGTTCTAATAAACAGGAGGTTTTTTATGCCTATATATGAATATAAGTGTGAGAAGTGTAACCACATTTTCGAAAAATTGGTTTTCACAAGTGATAATGAGCATATTGAATGCCCCAAATGCGATGATATAAGAGTAAAGAGGCTGATTAGCTCTACATGCCATATTAATTCTTTAGGTGGCGGCGGTTGTGCCCCCAGTCCTTCAAGAGGTTTTTCCTGAGCAACTTAGTATATCGGTGGCGGTTCGCCACACCACTTCAAGTTACACCTAAATTGAGCGATTTTTTACTCGACCTGCACCAATCTTTTGCGCAGCAAGGTTTGCGAAAAGTCTCGACATATCCATTGGTATGCCTATGCTTTTCGCAAACCATGCTGCATCAAGATCTTGGCACATTTCTTCGCAAAAAATCGCTCAAGGCGATAAGAAAATAATGTTTATTTCTGTAGTTATAAAATATTATTTGACAACTGGTTTTTTATCATCTTAACATGAAAATTTCAATACATCGTATTGTATAAATATTTTTAACACGATATATTGTATTATTTTACAGGCAGTTGATTTCATCAAGAAAGGACATATTATGATTTTGAGCTATAAAAGGATATTGAACATTACTCTCTGTATATTAGGATTGTTTGTTTTTATTCTTGGGTGCGAAGATAAGAATAAGACAACGGCTTTGCACGAAGAGATTTCCGTTGCAGGAAATGTTACAATTTTGGATATTAAAGAAAATTACAAGACCTTGAATGTTCAGAGCCCTGTTTTGAGAGCCACAATCATTGAGTCTAAAGATGTTACAAACTATACTTATTTGTTGCTCGAAGATAAAACAGGGAAGGTATGGGCTGCCATTCCAAAAACACCGGTCAAGACCGGAGATGAAATAGCAATTAGCAATATTGCGGTTATGAAAGATTTTCACAGTAAAACTCTTGAAAAGACTTTTGATTTGATATTGTTTGCCGTTCTTTCAGAAGGATGTCCTTTTAAGGAGTCGGGAGGTGAAATTGTTTCTGAAATGCCTTCAAGCATGATGCCCGGCAAAATGCCTCCGGCTATGACGTCCCCAGCCGCTATGCCTCATGGTACTATGCCTGTTATGGGGGATAGCTCAAAGAAATCCAAGGCGGTACCTAAGGATATAAAAGTTAGCAAGGCTGTTGGAGAGAATGCTTATACAATAGAAGAAATTTATTCCAAAAAGGAAGAACTGTCTCAGAAAACAATTACAGTTCGAGCGATAGTTGTGAAATTTATGCCTCAGGTTATGGGAAAGAACTGGATTCATATTCAGGATGGAACCGGCAGCGCTGAAAAAGGGAATAATGATGTTGCGGTGAGTACCCTTGAAACCGCAGAAATAGGTGACGAGGTTATAATTAAGGGAACATTAGGAATAGACAAAGATTTTGGGATGAGCTGCGCTTTTGGTGTACTTATTGAAGAGGCTTCAATCACTCCCTCTCATCAATAGGTATGTATTTTTTTTCAGGTGGTCCAATGAATATCTGTCTGGGCCTTTGGAGTTTCCAGTTAGGTCCATCCATACTTTCTTTCCACTGGGCTATCCAGCCAGGCAGCCTGCCGATTGCGAACATAACTGTAAACATGTTTGTAGGAATTCCAATGGCGCGCAAAACTATGCCGCTGTAAAAATCTACGTTTGGATAAAGATTATGTTCTATAAAATAGTCATCATTTAAAGCAACCTCTTCAAGCTCGTTTGCAATATCAAGTAAGGGGTCGTGAATATTGAGCTTTGCAAGAACTTTTTCACACATTTTTTTCATTATTTTGGCCCGTGGATCATATGTCTTGTAAACTCTGTGCCCAAAACCCATCAGCCTGTAAGGATCATTTTTGTCTTTTGCTTTTTCAATTATTGTTTTTACACTATCGCCGCTTTCGACAATTTCCGAAAGCATTTCGATAACTGCCTGATTAGCGCCGCCATGCAACGGTCCCCATAGCGCTGCGATTCCGGCAGAAATTGCAGCATAAAGATTTACTCTTCCGCTGCCAACCATCCTTACAGCAGAAGTAGAGCAGTTCTGTTCATGATCAGCGTGTAGAATCCAGAAAACACTTAAAGCCTGAACTATATCTTTGTCTATATGATAGGGTTTGACAACATTATCAAACATCATGTTAAGGAAATTTGCACAATAAGAAAGATCCGGCCTGGGATAAATAACCTTATACCCTCTAGATATTTTATAAGACATGGCAGCTAAGGTTCTTACCTTGGATAGGAGCCTTGTGACCGTTATGTTAATCTCTTCTTCTAAAGTCTGGAGTTCCGGATAAAAGCCTCTTAATGCATTAACCATTGATGACAATATGCCCATTGGATGAGAACCCCTTGGAAAATTTTGAAAAAATGTCTGCATGTCCTCATGCACAAGGGACTGGTCATTTAGTAATACTGAAAAACGGTTGAGTTCCTTTCTGGTCGGCAGAGCGCCATTTATCAAAAGATATGCTGTTTCTTTAAAACTTGAGTATTTGGCAAGTTTTTCAATAGGTATACCGCGATATTTCAGAATTCCCTTTTCACCATTCATATATGTAATGGAACTGCAGCAGCTACCTGTGTTTGCAAAGCCGGGATCCATTGTAATCAAACCAGTGCTCTGGCGGAGATTTGAAATATCGAAAGCCTTTTCACCTTCTGTGCCAACGATAACAGGAAATTTATATGTTTTTCCTTGATATATAAGCTCTACATATTCTTCGGCCATATTATTATGTCCTATATCCTTTATAATTTGTCTTTTGAAAAAAATAAAAAAAATTAAAATACTATAAATAAATATTGCAGTCAAGTAATCTGAAATATTATAATGAATTATTTAATAAATAAACTTGTTGTCATTCCATGAATTAAAGGAGAAGCATTATGTCCTTTAAAGAAAATCTTTTAAAAAAGATTAAAATCGACAGGATGTCAAAAGTTGTTCTTGCTTCTATAGGCCAGCCGGACAGCGGTAAAAAGCTTGACAAAGAAACAATGCGTGAGCTTCTTGAAATGAGCCCTTATAAATTCAGGCAGGAGAGGGATCTTGATCTCTATATAAAGGAAGCCGATAATGGTATTGAGAAAATCCTGGTGCTGGATAACGATCTTGCAATTTATAAAACTACTGCTGAAGATGTAGGCATGCGCAAAAGTCCCACTGTAAAAGAAATGCTCAGCATTCGCAATATTATCAAGATATTAAATGATAAAGATGTTGTTATCAGTAAAAAGGAGGAATCCCTTAGAACAATCCAAAATGAATTAATAGAAATGATAGATCTTTCTTTTAATAAATCTGATATCGAGGAAATTGAAAAAGATGGTTTGAATGATTTGGAAAAATGGGATGCAGATGGTGTGATCGAATGCCTTTCTATGTTTGCCGAACTACTTGGTTACAGGTCTCCGCCTAAGGCCATGAAAATTATCAATCACATTGTTATTGGCTCTTTAACAAAAAAGGAGAGCGGGGAAATTATGTTTGGTCCGGTTGTTATTTACAGCACGACTAATAACTATCTTAAACTTATTGATGAACAGATTGGAAGTCTTGATAAAGAGAAGATAGAACTTATGCACAATATTGCAGTTGGAAAGGAGGCCGCTCCGTTTGAAGGGCCTTTAGTTTTTCAATACCTGAAGGAAGAGGTTTTTAAACGGAATCTTTGAGTTCGAGAGCAATAAAAAACGGGCAGCCCCGCTGCCATTAGTTATTTTTGTGATCGGGGCGAGAGGATTTGAACCTCCGACCCCTTGAACCCCATTCAAGTGCGCTTCCAGACTGCGCCACGCCCCGATTTTTTACATATCTAACATTTTGAATATGCCATGTCAAGAAATGGTGCGCTGTTTTAGTATGAATCCAAAAAATACACTAAGACCTGCTCGGCTTAAACCTGGCGATAAGGTCGGAATCGCCGCTCCAGCCAGCCCGTTTGATATAGAAAATTATAATCTTGGTGTTCATGTTTTGGAATCAATGGGGTTCTATGTATCTGTTTTAGATGATATATTTGACAAAAATACATATCTTGCAGGGTCTGATGTTCATAGGGCAAATTTGTTGAATAAGCTTTTTGCAGACAGTTCAATAAAGGCCATTATTTGTGCAAGAGGAGGATATGGCTCGATAAGAATTCTTCCATTGTTGGATTATAACATCATACGGAATAATCCAAAGATTTTTGTTGGATTCAGCGATGTGTCTGCAATTTTATCTGCTATATATACAAAGTGCGGCCTTGTAACATTTCACGGCCCAATGGTAACAACTATAGCTGATGCTTCTCAAAAGACGAAAGAATCAATGATGGCTGCTTTTCTTTCAGACAGTAAGCTTAAAATAACAATAAAAAATGGCATTGCACTTAGACATGGTTCGGCTTCAGGAATTGTTTCAGGAGGGAATCTTGCTACCTTGTGCCACCTGGCGGGGACTCCTTTTCAGCCCAGTTTTAAAGATCATATTCTTTTTTTTGAAGACAGGGGGGAGGCTGCATATAAAATCGACAGAATGCTGACTCAGATGAAAATGGCCGGATGTTTTGACGGTATTGTCGGCCTTGTTCTAGGTTTTTTTGAAGATTGCGGTAAGATTAAAGAAGTTTTTAGTGTTGTTGATAATATTTTCAAGGATGATGATATTCCTATTCTTGCCGGCCTTGAAGCAGGACATGGGAGAAACAATATTACTATTCCGTTCGGAATTACAGCAACTCTTGATTCTTATAGGAAGTTACTTTTATTTCATGAACTGGCTACATCATAAATGGTAACCGTTCATGGTTCACGGTTGTTTAAAACATAAAACCGTTAACTGTGAACCGACAACCGTGAACTGTTACTATCAAACATGCTTCAATTATTGCAAAATTTATTTAAAAAAAACTGTGAACTGTGAACTGTGAACGGTCACCAAAAGCTTTCTCTCGTATGTCTCAAATTAATGATTTGATGAGAAAGAGCGTCAAAGACAAGGTGTTCCCTGGAGGGGTACTTCTGGTTTCAAAAAATGATTCGATTATTTTTTTTGAGGCTTATGGATATGCAAATATATTCTCAAAACGCATAATGACAAAAAACACTGTTTTTGATTTGGCGTCCCTTACAAAACCTCTTGCAACTACACTGGCAGTGATGAAGTTGATTCAGCAAGGAAAGCTGGATCTTGATCAAAATCTTGGAACAGTATTGCCTGAATTTAGAAATACGGATAAGAAACAAATATCTATTAGAAATCTTCTTTGTCATAATTCAGGTCTGCCTGATTATCGACCATATTATATTGAGTTGCTAAAAATTCCGTATAATTTTCGAAAAAATGCTTTAAGGAACTTTCTCATAAATGAACCTCTTATACATCCTATAGGTAACAATGTATTATATAGCGATCTTGGATTTATGGTTCTTGAATGGATTGTTGAAAAAGTATCTGGAAGATCTTTAGACTACTTCGTAATGCAAGATATTTACAGGCCACTTGGGCTTGAGCATCTTTTTTTTGTAAACCTTAATTCTAAGCGTTATATGGATTGTTTTGCCGCTACAGAACTTTGCCCCTGGCGCAAAATACTTCTGGATGGTTTAGTACACGATGATAATGCCTATGTTGTGGGGGGTATAGCTGGGCATGCCGGTCTTTTCGGGACAGCTATGGATGTGAAGGTTCTTTTGTCTTCACTTTTATTCGCTTTCCATGAACATTCATATGATTTTAAAAAAGAGTTAATAAACAAGTTTTTTGAACGGCAGCAAGGTTCAGACAGGGCACTTGGTTTTGATACACCATCTTTATCTGATTCGAGCTGTGGCGGTCTTTTTTCTAAAAGAAGTATAGGGCATCTTGGTTTTACCGGGACATCGTTCTGGATGGATCTCGATCAATCGATTATTGTTATACTTTTAACAAACCGTGTACATCCATCACGTGATAATAATAAGATAAAGAAATTTAGGCCGATATTACACGATACTGTGATGGAAATTATTTTGTAACTTCTCAATAAATCCGGGTAAATTATATGATACAAGACTCGCCCACTGATAATAAAATGTAAGAATATCTGAAACTCGCATCTAAGTGACCCTAAAGAAAAAACAGTGGCCAATCCTTTTAATATGTATTGGTTAAGCGATAGATCATATGCTTTAAAGATAAAATTTCTTATGCGCTGTTTTTTCTCAAAGCTCACTAAGATGCTCAAACAGTCAGCTATTTTACATTTTATCACCAGCGGACTCGTCTTTTTTATCTTTAGCCGAACTTTTTGAGAAGTTGCCTTATTTTGTAAACACTAAATGTTGACTTTTTACGAGTTCATTAACTATAATTTTTATTTGTAATAACTGGATATTTTTGGTAGTGATTCATTATTACCTAAGTTGAGCGATTTTTTGCGAAGAAATGTGCTAAAATTTTGATGCAGCAAGGTTCGCGAAAAGCGTAGGCATGCCAATGGATATGTTGAGACTTTTCGCAAACCCTTGATGCGCAAGAGATTGGTACAGGTCGAGTAAAAAATCGCTCAATTTAGTTAAATTAATCGAATAACATATGCGCTATTTACGAGCGAGAATGAGGACCCATGAGCTTATTTTTAGATGGTATTTTAGGTATATTTTCAAATGATCTTGCCATTGATTTAGGTACGGCAAATACACTTGTTTATGTTAAAGGCAAGGGCATTGTGTTAAGTGAACCCTCGGTTGTTGCTGTGCGTACTGATAACAGGATGAAAAACCGAGTGTTAGCAGTAGGGCTTGAGGCGAAAAATATGCTGGGAAGGACGCCAGGACATATAGTAGCCATTCGTCCAATGCGAGATGGCGTTATTGCTGATTTCGAAGTCACTGAGGCAATGCTGCGTCATTTTATACACAAGGTACACAATAGGCGGGCATTTGTCAGGCCAAGAATTATTGTTGCAGTACCATCGGGAATTACTCAGGTTGAAAAGCGTGCTGTTAAGGAATCGGCTGAATCAGCGGGGGCCCGTGAGGTATTTTTAATTGAAGAGCCTATGGCTGCTGCGATAGGAGCGGGACTTCCTATTACAGAACCTATATGTAATATGGTGGTCGATATCGGTGGCGGTACAACTGAAGTTGCTGTGATTTCTCTGGCAGGAATTGTTTATAGCAGGTCTATCAGGGTGGCTGGTGATAAAATGGATGCAGCAATAATACAGTATATCAAAAGAAAATACAATTTGTTGATTGGCGAGAGAACAGCCGAGATTATTAAAACAACAATAGGTAACGCTTACCCGGACCCCCAGAATCTGGAAACAATTGAGGTCAAGGGAAGAGACCTTGCATCAGGGATCCCTAAAATTCTTGCCATTGATTCCGAAGAGATAAGGGTCGCAATTGCTGAGCAGATAGACGCCATAGTTGAAATTGTAAAAATAGCTCTTGAACAAACTCCGCCCGAGCTGGCTGCCGACATAGTTGATAGAGGAATTGTATTAACAGGCGGCGGCGCTCTGTTAAAAAATTTAGACAAGCTTCTCAAGGAGGAAACAAGTCTTCCAATAACAATAACTAAAGACCCATTATCCACAGTTGCACTAGGCTCGGGTAAAGCTATTGACAGCATTGAAATACTCAAACAAGTTGTGATCATATAGTTTTATGTTTTCGAAAAAAATGGTGATGATAGTTGGCGCGGTCGCTTTGATCATTGTTAACATCATAATCCTTTCAGTTAACAGTGGCCGATATTCTTCCTATGGGTCTGGGCGGAGCGCTATTTTTTTTATTGCTCCTTTTCAGAAAACCGTTACCAAATCCGTTCAATTTTTAAAAAATATATGGGGCCATTATTTTTTTCTGGTTTCAGTTGCAAAAGAGAATGATAATCTTAAAAAAGCGATAAACCATGCCATAGATAAAAACAATAAGTATCGTGAAGTAGAAATTTCCAATTTTAGACTCCGTAATTTATTGAATTTCCGAAAAACTATGACTAATCAGGTCATTGTCGCCGAAGTTATTGGCCAGGATCCCTCTCCCTGGTTTAAAACAATAATCATAGATAAAGGCAAATCCGATGGAGTTGAAAAGGGTTTGCCTGTAGTAGTGCCTGAAGGCATTGCAGGGCAGATTATAGATATCAGTTACAATTATTCCAAGGTCTTGCTGATTATTGACCAGAATAGTGCTGTAGATGCTTTAGTTCAGAGAACCAGGGCTAGAGGGCTTATCAAAGGCGAATCAGATGGAAGATGTCTTTCCAAATATGTATTAAGAAAGCATGATGTTAAAGTTGGAGACACAGTTGTTTCTTCAGGTTTAGATGGCGTTTTTCCTAAAGGCTTACGTGTTGGTTATGTTACGGAAATTTTCAAGCGTAATTCAGGTATATTTCAAGAAGTAACGGTTATGCCTTATGTAGATTTTGAAAAACTTGAAGAGGTTTTAGTAGTATTGGATTCTCCAAAACATGATTTTGATTTTGTGAGTGAGCAATGACGTATTGTTTTTATATCTGCGTCTGTCTCTGCCTTGTAATTTTTCAGACAACAATTATACCCCACATCTCTTTATTCAATAATTTTTATGACCTTTTAATCCCCTTTATTATTTATCTCGGTCTGTTCCGCCCTGCCCGTGAAGGCATCCTTTTTATACTTATGCTGGGATTTTTAATGGATAATCTTTCAGGAGGGCCTTTTGGCCTGTATTTAACAACATATTTCTGGCTGTTTATTGTTGTTAAGTTAGTTATTAAATATTTACATGCACGCAATAATATTTTGTTGCTGTTTATTGTTGCCGCCGGCGTATTGATGGAGAATATAATATTTATTGCCAGTGTTTCTATGTCAGGTCCGGATTCGCGGTTTCTCGCAATTACTATAAGGACTGTTATTTTTCAAATTCTATGGGCAGGATGTACGGGCTTCTTTTTTATAACATTTTTTAATCATATTCATAAGAAATTGGAAAAATGGTTTAATGGACTAATTGCTGAAAAAAGCTAAAATAACAACCAATTAACTAATATACAATTTAACCATTTAACGAGATCTAAAAGCGGAACTTTGAGCAAATACTTACAGAGCACAGACAGTGATTGGTATAAAAGACGTTTGACCGGAGTTGTCTTTTTAGTCTTAACGGCTTTTTTAGTACTTATTGCCCGCCTCTTTTATCTTCAGGTGATTGAAGGGGAAGAGCTTAGACGACTTTCAGAAAACAACTGTATACGATTGCAAAATATAGACCCTTCAAGAGGATTAATTTTTGATCGCAATGGAAAGTTGCTGGTTGATAATAGGCCCTCATTTGATTTGAATATAATTTTGAAAGATGCCAAACCTGTTGAACATACAATTGAAAAGCTCTCTCAATATATAGATGTTCCGGCAACAGAGCTTATGTCAAAAATCAGCCGCAACAAGGGAATATCATTCTATACCCCTGTCTTGTTAAAACAGGATATAGGGCGAGATGCTTTGGCTGCTATTGAGGTCCACAAATATAATCTTCCTGGTATTGTTGTTAGCGTTAAACCAAGAAGACACTATATTTATAAGCAAAGTGCGGCTCATCTAATAGGTTATTTAGGTGAGATTAGTTCCGATGAGCTTAAATCGGGAAAATACTCTGGTTATAGAGCAGGTGATTATATTGGAAAATTTGGTGTGGAAAAAACTTATGAGGGTCTATTGAGAGGTAAGCGTGGAGGACGGCAGGTCGAGGTAAATGCGGCAGGGCAGGTTGTTAGAGTCTTGAGAACCGTTGAAGCTTTTCCGGGCCACAATATTTATCTTTCAATTGATTACTTACTCCAGAAAAAGGCTGAAGAACTTTTGGAAGGTTTGGCCGGCGCAATAATAGCTATGGATCCGGCTACAGGACAGATACTGGCTATGGCCAGCAGTCCTGCATTTGATCAGAACGCATTTGTTGACGGTATGTCACATGAACAATGGGATTCTCTTGTTTCTAATCCATTCAGGCCAATGGAAAACAAGGCGGTCAATGCTGAGTATCCCCCAGCTTCTGTATATAAGATAGTTACGGCAATAGCAGCTCTTGAGGAAGGAATAATTGATGCAAATACATCATTTTATTGTCCAGGATATTACAAGTGCGGGAATCGGGTTTTTAGATGCTGGAAAAAAAGAGGACACGATAAAGTTAATGTTGTGAAGGCATTAGCTGAATCCTGCGACGTTTTTTTTTATCATGTCGGCCAAAAACTGGGTGTTGATAGACTGGCATGGTATGCCAGGGCTTGTGGTCTGGGGTCAGCAACAGGGATTAACCTTGATTATGAAGCAAAGGGTTTGATACCAACCACTGCCTGGAAAAGGGCTCGTACAGGTATTGGATGGCAATTAGGTGAAACCCTTTCTGTTGCTATAGGGCAGGGCTATAATCTTGCAACCCCTTTGCAGATGATGACTTTGATTTCTGAGATAGCGAATGGAGGAATAAGGTATAAGCCATTGATTCTTAAAAAGGTAGAGACAGCAGAGGGCGAACTCGTTAATGAAAACAAAAGTAAGGTTACAGGAAAATTGCCTGCCAGTCAACGGACGTTAGAGATTGTGAGGAAAGGGCTTTGGGAGGTAGTTAACAAAAGAAAAGGAACTGCATGGATTGCACATGTTGATGATGTTGATATCAGCGGTAAAACCGGGACAGCTCAGCTTGTGAGCAGGACAGGCAGTAATGATAATGCTTCTATCGATAAAGCAAATAAACCGGATCACTTAAAACCACATGCATGGTTTGCAGCCTATGCTCCATCAAAGGAACCCCAAATAGCTGTAGTTGTTATTGTTGAACATGGTGAACATGGCTCTAGTGCTGCCGCTCCACTTGCGAGGGAGCTTATAACAACCTATTTATCAAACCTAAGTTGAGCGGTTTTTTGCGAAGAAATGTGCCAAGATTTTGATGCAGCAAGGTTTGCGTAAAGCGCAGGCATACCAATGGATATGTCGAGATTTTTCGCAAGTCCTTGATGCGCAAAAGATTAGTGCAGATCGAGTAAAAATCGCTCAATTTAGGTATTAATAGTTGGTGAATTAACTTTGACGTCAAATAAGTCAGATAAAGATAAAACATAGCCGTTCACGGCTTGAAACTTGAAATTGGAAAGTAGAAATTAGGGAGAGATTAAATTAGAAATTAGAAATTGGGAAAAACAGTACAAAAGCATGAAGGCCAAATTTCCAATTTCCAATTTCAACGTTCCGTGAACGCTTACCTAGTGCCTGAACGAAAAGCTATTAAATCGATTTGTTGGGTTTCACCCTGATAAATTAAGTTCTTCCAAGTGATTGATTTTTGTAGGTTGGGTTGAGGTACGAAACCCAACAAAATTGAGGGGCTCAACCCAACCTACAAGAAATCGAGGTTTTCGTTCGGGCACTACCTAAAATGTTACAAAACAAGTAATTTGGGAAATTAATATGTTTGACCGCCGTCTTGTACAAAACTTCGACTGGAGCTTATTGAGTTTAGCTCTTATACTGGGCTTTTTTGGGCTTGTTACTTTATATAGTTCAGTAACGGCTGCAACACAGGTGCCTCAGATGGAATATTATAAGCAGCTTGCATGGTATTTTGTTGGATTGATTTTTTTAGTTATTTCTTTTTTGTTCAATTACAAAACTTTTGATCGATGGGGGCACATAATTTATATTTTATGCATTTCTCTTCTTGTTGGTGTGTTAATATTCGGTGAAGGCTCTAAAGGTGCAATGCGCTGGCTGAAGTTTGGATTTTTTTCAATTCAACCATCTGAGCTGGTAAAAATCGCTGTAATAATAATCCTGGCCAGATATTATTCAAAACATGCAAATACAACAGGCTTAACTTTACGCGAACTTATTAATCCTTTTTTACTGACAATAATTCCTTTTATTTTAATAGTAAAACAACCGGATTTGGGAACAGCCATAATGATTGTTTTAATTGCCGGCTCTATGACGGTTTTTGTAAAAATTGAGAGGCGTTCCTTTTTATACTTAATCGTTTTGGGTGTAATAAGCATTCCTTTAGTCTGGTTTTTTTTGAGAGAATATCAGAAAGCGAGGATATTGACATTTTTGGATCCAGATAGGGATCCTCTTGGGACCGGTTATCATATTATACAATCGAAAATTGCTATAGGCTCAGGCATGATATCCGGCAAGGGGTTTTTGAAAGGAACGCAAAATGCACTTTCATTCCTTCCTGAACAGCACACGGATTTCATATTTTCAGTTTTGGCAGAAGAGTGGGGATTAATAGGTTCTGTAATTATTCTTATTGTTTTTCTGATACTTATCATAAAGGGATTGAATGTTGCTTATAGATGTCGAGAACCATTCGGCACCATACTTTCAGTCGGTATTACAGCAATGATATTCTGGCAGGTAATTATTAACATCGGCATGGTAATGGGGTTGATGCCGGTCGTAGGAGTTACATTGCCGTTTATTAGCTATGGGGGTTCATCACTTATTACCGTTATGATATGTATAGGCCTTTTAATTAATGTAAGTATGAGGAGGTTTATGGTTGAATAAGAGGTAAAAAGATAGCAAAGATTAAAAAAAACCTTTGACAATTTATTATAGTTAATATATAACTCCAGCGGAGTTAATCTTTTGAAAGAATATTTTTTAGAAGATATATTTTAATAAATTATTCAAAAATCGGTAGCGGAGGAAGTTCAATGATAAGCTTAGATTATTCGTTAGGTATACAAATCATAAATTTCCTGTTTTTGATATGGGCACTTAATGTTGTTTTATACAAACCAATCAGAAATATACTAATTCAGAGAAAAGAAAAAATTACCGGTCTTGAGCAGAATATTGATACCTGTAACAGTGATGTGAAGAAAAAAGATGATGCTTTTACTTCAGGCTTAAAAGAGGCAAGGGCTAAGGGCATGGGAGAAAAAGATGCTTTAATACAGACAGCTGCTGATGAAGAAAAAATGATAATCGAAAAAATAAATCAAAAGGCTCAGGCGGATCTTGCCGAGGTGCGCGAGAAGGTTGCAAAGGATGCGGAAAGTGTTAGGGTATCACTGCAAGAAGAGCTTGATGATATTGCAATTGCTATTAGTCATAAAATTTTGGGGAGGGCTTTTTAATGAAGATTCCTGGAATTAGCAGAAGCATGAAGCGTAATTCAATTATGATATTTATAATTACTGCGCTTCTGTTCTTTTTTGTTGGAGTAGCTTTGGGTTCATCTGGAGAAGAGCACGGGCCGAAAGGATGGGTGGCTACAGATACATATCGGGTCATGAATTTTGCTGTTTTATTTTTTGGCTTGTTTTTTCTTTTACGCAAGCCGGTATCTCAATTTTTCGGCGCTCGTATTAAGGGAATAGAAGATCAGTTAAGCGAGCTTGAAACTAAGAAAAAGGATGCCGGGCAAAAGCTTGAGGAATACACAGCAAAACTGGCTCAGTTAGATCAAGAAGGCAAGAAAATTGTCGATGATTACATACGACAGGGGAATGAGGCCAAGGAAAGAATACTAAAAGAAGCGGAATCCGTAGCTGATAAATTAAAAGAACAAGCTATCCGAAATATTGATTATGAGATCAATCAGGCGAAATTAAGGCTTCAGGAGGAAGTGCTTGAGAAAGCCATTGTGAAGGCTGAAGAGATCATAAAAAATGAAATTACAATCGAAGATCATGATCGATTGGTAGATGAATACTTAAAGAAGGTGGTGGCATAGTGAAAAATTTGGCTGTAGCACGACGTTATGCCAAGGCACTTCTGCTTATTGGCAAAGATGATGGTCAGGCTGAATCATACAGGGAAGAGCTTGACAATATCGCAGGTTTGGTGACAGGGGAAAAGGAGCTTGAACAAGCAATTACAAACCCACTTTACGATGCAGCAGGTCGCAGAAAGGTATTGCATACAATAATTGATAAGCTATATCTCTCTGATATGATGAAATCTTTCCTGCTTTTGGTATTTGATAAGGGTCGAATTGGGTTTTTAAGCAATATTAATGAGTTTTATAAAAAACTCGCGGACGAATTGAAAGGCATTGCTAGGGCAAGCTTGGTTTCGGCCACTGAACTTTCATCTGAAACAATAGATAAAATTCGTTCAACCATGTCAACAATGACTGGTAAGGACGTTATCCTGGAGGTTGAACAAGATCCATCACTTATTGGTGGAGTAATATCCAGGATAGGAGATCTTGTATTAGATGGAAGTATCAGAACACAATTACTCAACATGAGAGAATCTATAAAAAGGGGTGAGAGTGTATAATGGAATTAAGAGCTGAAGAAATAAGTCAAATAATTAAAGAACAGATTACGGATTACGACAAGAAGGTTGAGCTAAGTGAAACCGGAGTTGTCTTGTCGGTTGGTGATGGAATTGCCAGAGTTTATGGTCTTGAGAAGGCCATGGCTTTGGAGTTGGTTGAATTTCCGGGTGGTATACTAGGGCTTGTCCTGAACCTTGAAGAAGACAATGTGGGTATTGCTATTATGGGTGAAGACATCCACATTAAAGAAGGCGATATGGTCAAGAGGACAGGACGTATTGCTCAGGTTCCGGTTGGCGAGGCCGTTCTTGGGCGGGTGGTTTCTGCTGTTGGCGAACCAATTGACGGAAAAGGACCCATTGATGCAAAAGAGTTCAGAAGGGTTGAAATGGTTGCTCCGGGCGTTATCGCAAGAAAGAGTGTGCATGAGCCAATGTACACAGGTCTTAAAGCAATTGATGCAATGACTCCAGTGGGCAAGGGGCAACGTGAGCTGATCATTGGTGACCGCCAGATCGGTAAAACAGCTATCGGAGTTGATGCAATTATAAATCAGAAAGGCAAAGATGTTTACTGCATTTATGTTGCTACCGGTCAGAAAAAATCTACAGTTGCACAGGTTGTTGATATTTTAGAAAAACACGGCGCTATGGAATATACGACAGTTGTTTCCGCATGTGCAAGTGATCCTGCAACGTTGCAGTTTGTCTCTCCATATTCGGGATGCGCTATGGCTGAGTACTTCCGCGACAAAGGTCAGCATTCGCTGATCGTATATGATGATCTTTCAAAACAGGCTGTAGCATACCGTCAGGTTTCACTTCTGTTAAGACGTCCTCCGGGCCGTGAAGCATTTCCCGGCGACATTTTCTACAATCACTCCCGACTTCTTGAAAGATCGGCAAAACTAAATGATGAGCTTGGTGCTGGCTCGATGACAGCCCTTCCAATAATTGAGACTCAGGCCGGCGATGTTTCTGCATTTATTCCAACAAACGTTATTTCCATTACAGACGGTCAGATTTATCTTGAGCCCGCTCTGTTTTTCTCTGGTGTCAGGCCGGCTATTAATGTTGGTTTGTCAGTTTCAAGAGTTGGTGGATCAGCACAGGTTAAAGCAATGAAGCAGGTTGCTGGTACTCTGCGCCTTGATCTGGCTCAGTATCGTGAGCTTGAAGCATTTGCTGCATTTGGAAGTGACCTGGATAAGGCAACTCAGGCACAGCTTACAAGAGGTGCGAGACTTGTTGAAATTCTGAAACAGCCTCAGTTTAAGCCGCTGTCGCTGGAGAAACAGGTTACATTACTTTTTGCCGGCGCAAAGGGATTTCTTGATAAATATCCTATTGATGTACTGGCAAAATATGAGGCAGGGCTTTACAGTTTTATAGAGGACAGATATCCGCAGGTATTCAGTGAGCTGGATGAAAAACAAGAGATATCAGAGTCACTGGATAAACAAATGAAAGATGCCTTGACGGCTTACGACGCAGAGTTCAAGGATACAATTAAATAAAGCCGATTTTTTTCTGATAAGTTACATTATTGAGATAGAAGCTGATATTGTAATATTATAATTAGGCTAAGAAGAATGCTTATAAGGATATAATATGGCAACGCTAAAAGATGTCTTAATTAAAATTGGTGCAGTAAAAAAGACAAAGCAGATTACAAAGGCTATGGGTATGGTAGCAACTTCCAAGTTGCGTGGTGCTCAGCAAAACTTGGATGGTTTTCGGCCATATGCCGGCAAGTTTGCCGAAGTCTTGGGGAGCCTTGCAGAAAAAGCAGGAGAAGGGGCGAGCCCTTTGCTGGTACCGCGTGAGGAAGTAAAAAAGATAAATATTGTATTATGTACTTCTGACAGAGGTCTCTGCGGTGGGTTTAATGTAAATCTTATCACGGCTGCCAATAACTTTGTGAAGGAACGTTCAGAGCAGGAAGTTGATATTTCCTTCACTAACTTTGGGAAAAAAGGGCGAGACTGGTGCCGAAAAAATAAGATGCAGATTGATTCAGAGCAGTTAGGCATTGTGGGCGCCAAATTTGGTTTCAACGTTGCATCGACCGCAGGTCAGAAACTGGTTGATGGATTCCTATATGAAACATATGATGAGGTTTATGTTGTTTATTCTGAATTTGTAAGCATGGCAAGGCAGATTGCAACGGTTAAACAGCTCCTTCCTATTCCACCCATTGAAACTGCTGAAGAAGAGGAAGTTGATACTGATAAACCATATCAGGCTGAACATATTTGTGAGCCATCACCTAAAGAACTGCTTGGTGATTTGCTGCCAAGGCATGTTTATGTACAACTTTATAGTGCGTTACTTGAAACTTCTACTAGTGAGCACGCTGCGCGTATGGCTGCCATGGATAACGCAACAACAGCATGTGATGATATGGTAGATAGCTTAACTCTGGCATATAATAAAGCCCGGCAGGCAGCAATTACAGCGGAATTGATGGATATAGTCGGCGGTGCCGAGGCTCTTAAAGGATAAGAAATTAGAATACCGCATTTAGCGTATAGGAGGTCATAGATGGGTGAAAACATAGGTAAAATTACGCAGGTTTTGGGACCTGTTGTCGATGTGGAATTTGAGCAGGGTAAACTGCCTACAATCCTTACCGCACTTTTAATCACAAATCCCACTATTAATGATGAGCCTGACAATCTGGTTGTTGAGGTTGCTCAGCACTTGGGTGACAATGTCGTTCGTACTATTGCTATGGATGTAACAGATGGTTTGATGAGGGGTCAGGATGTGAAGGATACCGGCAAGCCAATAATGATGCCTGTGGGCGAAGCCGGCTTGGGACGTGTTTTAAACGTTGTGGGAAGACCTGTTGATGGTTTGGGCCCGGTAAGTATGGATAAAACAGCGCCTATTCATCGTGAGGCACCAAAATTTACAGAGCAGGATACTACAGTTCGAGTTCTCGAGACAGGTGTAAAGGTTATTGACTTGCTTGTACCATTCCCAAGGGGTGGTAAAATGGGAATGTTTGGTGGTGCAGGAGTCGGCAAAACCGTTATCATGATGGAAATGGTGCATAACATTGCTATGCAGCACGGTGGTATTTCAGTTTTTGCCGGTGTTGGAGAAAGAACTCGTGAAGGAAACGACCTTTATCACGAGATGAAAGATTCAGGAGTTCTTCCAAAGGCAGCATTGATCTACGGTCAGATGACTGAACCGCCGGGAGCAAGGGCACGAGTTGCGCTGTCAGCTTTGACAGCGGCTGAATATTATCGTGATGAAGAAGGTCAGGACGTGCTTATATTTATCGATAATATTTTTAGGTTTACACAAGCAGGCTCTGAGGTGTCGGCACTTCTAGGACGAATGCCGTCTGCTGTTGGTTATCAGCCTACTCTTGCAGTTGACCTTGGTGAACTTCAGGAACGTATTACATCTACTGATAAAGGTTCTATTACTGCTGTTCAGTGCGTATATGTTCCTGCAGACGACTTGACAGACCCTGCGCCGGCAACAACATTTGCCCATCTTGACGGAACAGTTGTTTTGTCAAGGCAGATTGTTGAGCTTGGTATATATCCGGCAGTTGATCCGCTTGATTCAACTTCAAGGATTCTTGATGCCAGTTATATTGGAGAAGAGCACTATCATGTAGCTCGTACGGTTCAGAATACACTACAAAAATATAAAGAGCTCCAGGATATCATCGCAATATTAGGTATGGATGAGCTGTCAGATGAAGACAAGCTTACTGTTGGTCGTGCCAGGAGAATTCAGCGATTCTTGTCTCAGCCATTCCATGTTGCTGAAGCTTTTACAGGAACCCCAGGTAAATACGTTAAGATAGAGGATGTTGTTAGGGGTTTTAAAGAAATTATTGAGGGAAAACATGACGATGTTCCTGAGCAGGCATTTTATATGGTGGGGGGCATTGAAGAGGTACTGGAAAAAGCTAAAAAGATGGCTGAAGCTTAATACTATTATATATATGAGGATGATTAAGGTATGGCTGGAAATATTAGATTAGAAGTTGTCACCCCAGAGAAATCTGTAGTTAGCGAGGATGTAAAGATTGTTGTTGCGCCTGGCAATCTTGGCGATTTTGGTATACTCATTGGCCATACTCCTTTTTTGAGTACCCTTAAGGTTGGTTCACTTCGTTATATAGATGCGAGCAATACTGAGAGATATGTTTTTATAAGTGGTGGGTTCGCTGAGGCGCTTCCAGATAAACTTACCGTACTGGCGGAATCTGCTGAAAGGAGACGTGATATAGATATTCAACGTGCAAAGACTTCTTTGGAACGTGCCCAGAAACGTCTGGCCGATATATCGAAGAAAGAAGATTTTGATTTCATGAGAGTAAGAGCATCTCTTGAAAGGGCTTTGCACCGTCTGAAGCTTTCCGGTTCAAGAGCATAATAATATTAGTTGTCTTTGGCGGTTGTAATAAATCTTTATTGATAGTTATAAGACAACTGATTATATATAAAGAAAAAAAGACAGATCATGTAAATGGTCTGTCTTTTTTTTTGAATAAATTTCCATTTGTTAATTGAGTTCAAATGAAGAATGAATTATAGGTAGAAAAATGCAAACTGTTATTGACAATGTTGCTGCAGTGATACTTGCTGCCGGTATGGGTACCCGCATGAAATCAAACAAAGCCAAAGTGCTGCATGAAATTATTGGCAGACCTATGGTAACGTATGTTGTGGAAACCGCAAGAAAAGTTGTTGGGAATAATGTAGTATTGGTGATTGGTAATCAGGCCGATAAAGTAAAAAGAATTGTATCTGAAGAAACTGATGTGATTTTTGCCATTCAGGAAAAGCAGTATGGAACAGGACATGCGGTTTTATGCACCCAACGTTATATACCGGAACATATAAATCAAGTTGTTATTTTATGTGGTGATGTGCCATTAATTACTTCTTATACTATAATACAACTTATAAATGATCATATCAAGGCGATGCGAGATATATCAATTTTGGCAGTTGAAGTAGATAATCCAAAAGGTTATGGTAGAATTCTGTTGGATGAAAATAGAAATGTTACCAGAATAGTTGAGGAAACAGACGCAACTGAGGAACAAAAAACTATAAAGATAATCAATACAGGCAGTTACTGCGTTAAAAAGGATTATTTGTTTGACGCATTAAAAAAGATTAAATCGGATAATGTTCAGGGCGAACTTTATCTTACTGATATTATTGGAATAGGGCATAGAGAAGGAAAAAACATTGGCGTACTGGTTGGCAGAGATATTGAAGAGGTTATTGGGATCAATAATTGCGAAGATTTAAAAAAAGTTGAAATAATTATGCGCAAAAGACTATGTAGTTCAGGGTAAAACGACTTGACTTTAGTTTTTAATACAGTATAAAATATTATGAGGTGAAATATTGGATAACGCAGTTATTTTACAACAATTTGAAGAAATAGAAAAAAAAATTGAAACGTTAATTCAGGTTTGTAAATCGCATGAAGCGGCCAATTCTGAACTTAAAGAAAAAATTAAGAGATTGGACGAGGAGCTTCAAGTTAAGGTTGAGGCAGAAAACAGTTATGCAAAAGAGAGAGATTTGATCCGATCAAAGATTGATGGTTTATTAGGCAAACTGGATGAAATTACAGAAACCTAACTTATAACCAGCAGAGATCGTTAAAGTAAAGGTATCTTACTTAATTCATTGGAACAATTTGTAACAATAGATCTTTTTGGGCAATCATATACTTTTAAAACTGATTCGGAAGTTTTTAAAGCAGAAGAAGTTGCTGATTTCCTTGTAAAAGAAGTTAAGAAGGTAGAAAGTCAGCATTCAGTTAAAACTTTAGATGTTACAAAATTTACAATTTTAATTTTAGCTGCTTTGAATATAGCTAATGAAAATTTTGAGATTAAAAGAAATGATTCAGAGTTTTTAAATGAAATTTCTCAACGTTTAAATCGTACAATACGTACATTGAATGAAAATATAGTATAATGATTTATAATGACAAGTTGAGACCAAATGAATAAGTTGCTTTTGCAAATTGTAGTTTACCCCTGCCGTGTTCGTGTTTGGGAGACGTTCTTTGACCCAACAGCATTTTAAAGGGAGCTTTCTCTAGTTTTGGTGTGCATGTTCTGCTTGTACAGAAAAGCCTAAAGAAACTATAAGGCGCCCATCTTTTCAATTTGGTTCAAAGACCTCCCACACGGCACTGTGGTGGGGGTTTCTTAAATTTGGAAGCCCTTGACCTTATATTTTTCTTCCAATAATTCTATCCTGTTTTCACCCCATTAATTTTTTTAACAGCTTAACAAAATTATCGAAAAATTGTAATTATAGACTTTCAGATAAATAATTTCACTGCGTTATCAGTCGTCGACGTATAACTAATACGCCTTCCTCCTTCTGGCCTTGTGAAATTAATTATCTGAAAGTCTATAGAATCAGATCTGCGATAATATTTTGATTGTTTATTATCGATTCGATAATTGAACCAAACATGTTTCAACGAATTGCAAGCTGTTGAATCCGGCCATATTATTCTATTTAAGTGATTTGTTGTATTAAGTCTAAATCTTTCATGGGAGATTTATAATGGATGTATATATAGTCCTAATAGGTTTAGTTGCCTTTATTGCAGGTTTTGCCTTTGCTTATTGGATTAAGGGGAAAATGGTATTCGAGAAAATCAAGTCTGCTGAAGAAGAGGCTTTGCGAATATTAAATGACGCTAAGCGTAAATCAGAGACTTTTTTAAAAGAAGCAAAGATTGAATCTAAAGGTATTCTTTACAAGATGAAGGCTGAGTTTGATGCTGAAACTAAAGAGACGAAAAGTGAATTAAAAAAAAGAGAGCATAGGTTGATACAAAAAGAGGAAAATATCGACCGTAAAATTGATCAATTTGAGCCGAGAGAACGAGATCTTGCTATAAAAGAGAGGACATTGACCAAAAGAGAGGAAAATATTGAGCAAAGCAAGCTGAAATATAATGAATTGATCGAAGAGCAGAAATTCCAGCTAGAAAAGATTTCTGGTTTAACAGTAGAGCAGGCTAAGGAACTATTAATAAGGGCGATGGAGAACGAAGCGCGATACGAAGGTGCTAAACTTATCAAGAAGATTGAAAATGAAGCAAAAGAAGAAGCAGACAAAAGAGCTAAAAAGATAATGGCTACCGCTATTCAAAGGTATGCTGGTGATTTTGTAGCTGAACGGACAGTTTCTGTAGTACAGTTGCCAAGCGATGAGATGAAGGGACGAATAATAGGAAGAGAAGGGCGTAATATCCGTGCAATTGAAGCGGCAACAGGCATTGATCTCATTATTGACGACACTCCCGAGGCAGTTATTCTTTCTGGTTTTAATCCTGTAAGGCGAGAAGTCGCCAGGCTTTCTTTGATGAGATTAATATCTGATGGCAGAATACATCCAGCTAGAATTGAAGATGTTGTAAAAAAGGTTGGTCAGGAAGTTGATTTGGTAATAAAGGAAGCAGGAGAACAGGCAGCTTTTGATTTGGGTGTACATGGTATAAATAACGAGCTAATAAAGTATTTAGGAAGATTGAAATTCCGTACAAGTTATGCGCAGAATGTACTGCAGCATTCAGTAGAAGTGGGTTTTTTGAGCGGTATTATGGCTTCTGAATTGGGACTTAATTCGAAATTAGCAAGACGTATGGGATTATTACATGATATTGGAAAAGCTATAGATCACGAGGTCGAGGGGCCACATGCAATAATTGGTTCTAAACTTGCCAAAAGATTTGGCGAAAATTCTAAGGTTGTACATGCTATTGCAGCTCACCATGAAGATGTGCCACCTAATTCTGTATATGCGCTATTAGTACAGGCGGCAGATAGCCTTTCAGGCGCAAGACCGGGTGCACGTAAAGAATTGCTGGAAAATTATATTAAAAGGCTGGAAGATCTTGAGAAGATAGCTAATTCATTTAAAGGTGTCTCCAACACTTATGCAATTCAAGCGGGAAGGGAACTCAGAGTTATCGTCGAAAGTAACATTATTTCAGATGATGAGGCTGTTCTTCTTAGCAGAGATATTGTAAAAAAGATTGAAGAA